>CANGBE010000076.1 GCA_947451875.1 Sphingomonadaceae bacterium
CGCTCTCGCTCTAACCGCCGCCGGTCCTGCCAAGCGCAAGATTGTCGCCCCTCCGCCGCCACCACCGATTGGCGATACGGTGAAGATCGCGATGGTCACCGATCTTGGCACCATCGAGCTGGAACTCGATCACAAGCACGCGCCGATCACGACTGAGAACTTCGTGCGCTATGCCGATCAGCGCCGCTTTGACGGTGCGATTTTCTATCGGGTGATGCGGCTGAAGTGGGGCCAGCAGCCCAACGGCCTGATCCAGGGCGGGCTGCAGGGCAATCCGCTGAAAGTGCTGAAGCCCATCGCCCACGAGCCGACCAGCCAGACCGGCCTGCTGCACAAGGCGGGCGCGATCTCCATGGCGCGCAATGCACCGGGCACCGCCATGGCCGATTTTTCGATCCTGCTGTCTGAACTTGAAGGGCTCAACGCCGATCCCAAGTCTGACAACCCTGAATTGCAGGCTGGCTTTGCAGTGTTCGGCTATGTCTCCTCGGGCATGGATGTGGTGCGCAAGATCTATGACGTGCCGCTCAGTGAAACCAAGGGGCAGGGGGTGATGAAGGGCCAGATGATCGACGTGCCGGTAAAGATAATCTCGGTGCGGCGGGTTGCCGAAGCGAAGCTGCAGCCATGAGCGGGTTCGTGTTCCCGCCCGCCCCGACACCCAGCTTAGCCATTGCTGGCAGCACCCAGCGCTTCCCCGTTCGGCGGATATTTTGCGTGGGCCGCAACTATGCTGAACACGCCCGCGAAATGGGCGACGAGAGCCGCGAGCCGCCGTTCTTCTTCACCAAGCCTGCTGATGCTGTGGTTGAAAGCGGGAGCACTATTCCCTTCCCACCGCTCACCGCCCACTTGCATCACGAGATCGAACTGGTCATCGCCATAGGCAAGGGCGGGGCAGGCATCGCGGAAAGTGCCGCACTCGATCACGTCTTCGGCTATGCTGTCGGCATTGACCTCACACGGCGCGACCTGCAGAACGCCGCCAAGGACAAGGGCCGCCCGTGGGACTGGGGCAAGGCCTTTGACAACAGCGCCCCCTGCGCTGCTATCGTCCCGGCTGCACATGCCGGAAGCCCTCAAGACGCACGCATCTGGCTGACGGTGGATGGCACCGTGCGGCAGGATTCGCGCACGGCTGAGATGATTTGGTCCATCCCCGAAGTGATTGCCATCGCCTCACAGGCGGTAGAGCTGGCGCCGGGCGATCTGATCTTCACCGGCACCCCCGCAGGCGTGGGCAAGATTACGCCGGGGCAGGTGGTGACCGGCGGGATTGAAGGTCTGGGTGAGATTTGGGTTAAGGTGGGTTGAAAGATTACCCCCTAACCCCCATCCGCCGGTAACTCAGCGCCTCCGCCACATGAATGCGCCCGACGTGCTCAACCCCGGCAAGGTCAGCCACAGTCCGGGCAACACGCAGCATCCGGGTGTAACCCCGCGCTGATAACCGCATTGCTTCCGCTGCCTGCAACAGCAGCTTGCGGCCCGGCTCGTCCGGCGTGGCGAACATTTCGAGGCCCTCACCGTCGATCTCGGCATTTGTGCGGGCGCCTGTCTTTTCAAAACGAGCGGTCTGGATGGCGCGGGCTTTTGCTACTCTGGCCGCAACCTCTGCCGAGCCCTCGGCAGGCGGGGGCACCCACCGCGACATATTCGCTGATCTGCTCAGCGTCGGTCACCCCCATCGCTGCAAGAAGCGCGAGGGCAATCGGCAGATCGTAGTGCGAGCCTTCCTTGGGCAGGTCTGCAGGTGAAAGGTTGATGGTGATACGCTTGGGCGGGAGCGAGAGGCCCATGGCAGAGAGCGCGGCGTGGACGCGTTCCTTACTTTCGTTCACCGCTTTGTCCGGCAGGCCAACAACGTTGAAGCGTGGCATACCGGGGGCGATCTGGCACTGCACCTCTACCGAGCGGGCCTCCAAGCCCAAGTAGGCAACTGTCGATACTAAAGCTACCACCGAGCACCTCCGCAAAATTACGTAAGTGTTTGATGCAGGGGTATCTTGATTCTGTCGAGTGATGCCTGAGCAGTTTGAACCGGTCTGGAGGTAATTACTTAGTCCCTGCCGTCGGTTGCCGCATGGTCTCCTTGCGAAACCACAGGCTGACCTTGTGGCGCTTGGCCTGCTCGACATAGTGTAGCTCGATCTCGCGCGCGATTACCGGATCACTGCGTGCCCAATCGAGCCATTCGAAGGGGCGGCCGAACAGCAGATGGTCGATCATCAGCACATCGGGCTTGTTGTTGACGAGGTCTTCGCGCAGCCGGTCGCGTTCTGCCAGCGCAATCGCTTCAAGCTCGGCGCGTTTTTCGGCAGTCAGGCCATTGCGTTCACGCAGCAGCAGCATCGCACCGCCGCCGATGATCTGCGATCCGGCGGCGCTCGCCCAAGTGCCGTCGAGTCGGCGAACCAGTGGCTCGCCAATGCCGACATAGTGGCTGATCTGCAGTAGCTTGGGATGCGGCGGAGCGAATTCGCGGATCGGCACATCGAGGTCATCATATTCATTGGGCAACGGCACCAGAAGCACGAAAAGCGGGAAGGCAGCAACGATTCCCAGTGCCTGACGCAGCGGGGAAAGCGTACCAGCCAGCAGGGCAGGGGCGGTCAGCCCGCTCGCCAGCGCAAAGATGCACAGCGGCAGGTGCGAATAGGTGAAGCCCTTGCCTTGCAGAAGGTAGCCGATCAGCCCGCCGATACTGGCGAGCAACCATGGCATAGCACCCGCAATGCCGGCCTTGCTCCAGCCCCGGGTTGCGAGCGTGATGAAAACAAAGCCCAGGCTGTATTCCGCCATGCGGAACCAGAAGATGGACCCCCAGGACATGCGGATCGGCAGGTAGGCCAGCGTCACAATTCGGGTGGTTTCAAAAGTGTATTCCGGGAAGACCAGCACAAGAGTTGCCGCGTAGGCAAAGACAGTTGCCGATGCGGCCAGCATTTCCAGCCCGAACAGCGGACGGATTGAGCGCGCTCTCGCGGCATTCCACAGCATCGGCAGACCCACCACCAAGGCATAGTGCGGCCGCATACACATTGCGAAACCGGCACCAATCCCGGCGATGATCCGCAGGTTGCGTGTTGGGGCGTGCCCCAATGTTGCGGCGGCGGTTAGGGCGACAAAGGGCAGGCAGGTAATGATCGCCAAATGCTCGCGCTGACCGAAGGTTTCGCCGGGGAAAATGATCAGCATAAACAGCATGAACAGGCGCAACCTCTGCTGCTCGTCTGCGCTTGCCGCCAAGGGGCGCAGGAATTCGGCAGTCAGCCGGCTCGCGGCAAAGGCCAGAGCCAAGACCATCGGGATCAGCATCAGATGAGCCGGGAAGTTGAGTACCGATCCCAGCCATGCCGCCGGCATATAGACAAGCACGTTAAGTGGCGGGTTGAGTTCCAGTACGTCGCGGCCCAGCTTCGCGCCGCCCAGCATCTTTTCGCAGACGGTCAGCAGCCAGCCGAGATCCGGGTTGAGAATTTGGCGCGACTGCACGATCGTGGCCAGAGCCAGCAGAGCCCATTCCACCCAGCCGGGCCGGAAGGAAACCCGCGGCGCTGGCTGTGTGTCTGGCAGGATCGCAGTTGCATCTCGGCTGGTCATGTCTCGCTCTTAACCCATCATGGTTAATGCCGTCTTTGCGCCCAAACAGCTTTATCTTCCATTGCTTAGGTTTGGCGGTCAGCAGGCGTTTCTTAACTATTTCCGGTAGCACGTCAGTAGCAAGCGCCAGCGCATCACGCTGGCATCATGCGCCGCATTGCCGCCCTTGCCCTTGTCCTCCTCGCCGTCTCCGCAGCGCCGGCTGCCGCGCAGCAGGTCGTGACCTATGAAGTGGTCGAGGAAGAGGTGATCACCGAGGGTGGTTCCGACCGCTTTGTGGTCTCCAAGCCAGCCGTGGTGCCGCATGGCATCGCGCAGTTCGGCCCCTTCCGCGTGCTCGATTCGAGCCGCGCAGCGCTGGTCGATGTCACCGATTCGCGAACCCCCGCCGCTTTCGCCGCCATGCTGAAGGCCTATCCCGCGATTGCCGCGCTGGAGATGATCGAATGCCCGGGCACGATGGATGATACCGCCAACCTGCGGCTGGGCCGGATGATTCACGCGCGCGGTCTGGTCACTCATGTGCCGAATGGCGGCTCGGTGCGATCAGGTGCAGTGGAACTGTTTTTGGCTGGCGCGCATCGGGTCGCTGATCGCAAGGCGGAGTTCGCTGTGCACTCGTGGGAAGACGAAGACGGCAGACAAACCGCCGATTTCGCTGCCGATGCCCCGGTCAATCGCGCCTATCTCGATTACTATCACGAGATGGGCATGAGCGAGATTGAGGCGCGCGCTTTCTATGATATGACCAATTCCGTACCCAACCGCGATGCCCGCTGGATGAACGCGGCGCAGATGGGGCAATGGGTGAAGTTGGAAAATGCTGTCGCGATCAGCACCACTTCGCTTGACTCGGGCCGGGTGCTTAGGTAACGGCGCGCCTTCCAAGTTTCGGTCCCTGTGGACCAGTCCAATTTCGATCTTAAGGGTTTTTCCGATGAAGCGCACATTCCAGCCCAGCCGGCTCGTCCGCGCCCGCCGCCACGGTTTCCGTGCCCGCGGTGCCACTGTTGGTGGTCGCAAGGTGCTTGCTGCCCGCCGCGCGCGTGGCCGCAAGAAGCTTTCGGCCTGAGCATTACAATGAAACTGCCCGTCCTTTCCAGGCGGGCGGATTTCCTAGCCGCCAACCGGGGTTTGCGTATAGCACGCCCCGGTTTCGTTTTGCTGGCGCGCCCCAACGAAGCCGACGCCATGCGATTCGGCATCACCGTCACCAAGAAAATCGGCAACGCAGTCGTCCGGAACCGGATGAAGCGGCGTTTTCGCGAACTGCTGCGCGATGCCTTGCCTGCGGAGGGCCTGGCTGGCCATGATCACGTGCTGATCGGACGCGAAGGTGGGGTGGAGCGCGACTTTGCCCTGCTGCGTCAGGAACTCAGCGCTGCGCTGGCCAAGGCGGCACAGGGCAAAGGCGATCCGCCGCGTAAAGCACGGCCGCCCAAGAAGTGAAGGGGCTGGGCAAGTGAAACGCCTCTTCATCCTCATCGCGCGGGGCTGGCAGAAAGGCCCTTCGCGGATACTTCCACCCACATGCCGCTATGCTCCGTCCTGCTCCGAATATACCATTCAGGCGCTCGAAAAGTATGGCGCGATTAGGGGTGGCTGGATGGCGGCGAAGCGGCTAATGCGCTGCCACCCTTGGGGGGGACATGGGTATGATCCGGTGCCTTGAATAGCCCGGCCTCAGACCTTACTTCCCACTGTATTACTATTATAGGACGCCTTCGTGGATAACCAGCGCAATCTGATTCTAGCGGTCCTGCTTTCGATGGTCATTTTCATCGGCTGGGACGCGGGGATGAAGTACTTTTATCCGCAAGCCAAAAAGCCGGTGGCGCAGCAGTCTGCCGCTCCGGCGACTGGCCCTGCCGCGCCCGATCCCGCGGCGAGCGCAAAGCCTACTCGCGATGGCGGCCTTGCCAGCGAAGCCGACCGTGCCGCGGAAGCGCGCGATCTCGCTACTGCGCTTAATCCCGCAGGCCGCGTCGCGATTGCCGCGCCCGGGCTTTCCGGCTCGATCAACCTTACCGGCGCGCTGGTGGATGATCTGACGACCAACCGTCACTCCAACGAGCAGAAGTCTGGCCCCGAGCGTATCTTTTCGCCCGCTGTTACGCCCGCGCACCATTATGCGCAGCTCGGCTGGGCTGGGCAGGGCGTTGAACTGCCCAATCCCGCGACCGTGTGGACCGCCCCGGCTGGTGCCAAGCTGACCCCGGAAACGCCGGTTACGCTGAGCTGGACAAATGCCACTGGGCAGACTTTTTCAATCACCTATCACATCGATCAGGACTATCTGATCACCGCCGATACCGTGATGGTCAACCGCGGCGATGCGCCGGTTTCGGTGCAGCCCTTTGCTCTACTCAGCCGCACCGACAAGACCGCCAGTACCAGCACATGGCAGCTCCATTCGGGGCCGTTCGGTGCTTTTGACAGCACGGTTTCCTTCAAGCCGAACTACAAGGATGTGCTTGAGGCATCTGTGGTCAACAACACTGGTAAGCCGGACTGGCTGGGCTTCACCGACATCTATTGGATGAGCGCGCTGATCCCGGATCACGATGCTGTTTCCTCGGATTTCCGCGCCATGGGCGGTGGGATTTACCGCGCCGATCTGCTGTACAAACCCGCCGTGGTCGCTCCCGGGCAGCAGGCCGGGCACACCACTCGCTTGTTTGCCGGTGCAAAAGAAGGCGTCGTGCTTGATCGCTATGAGCGGTCCGGCATCACCAATTTCAGTCTTGCGATCGACTGGGGCTGGTTCCGCTGGGTGGAAAAGCCGTTCCTGTGGCTGCTGCAGAGCCTGTTCAAGCTGGTCGGCAACTTCGGTCTCGCCATCATCGGTCTGACGCTGATCGTGCGCGGCGTAATGTTCCCGGTCGCCCAGCGCCAGTTCACTTCGATGGCGGCGATGAAGGCGATCCAGCCCAAGATGAAGGCGCTGCAGGAACGCTACAAGGACGACAAGGAAAAGCTTCAGCAGGAAACGATGAAGCTTTACAAGGATGAAGGCGTCAACCCGCTCGCCGGATGTCTGCCGATCTTCCTGCAGATTCCGGTGTTCTTCGCGCTCTACAAGGTGCTTACCTTGGCAGTCGAGATGCGACATCAGCCGTTCTTTGGTTGGATCCATGACCTTTCGGCACCCGATCCGGCGCACATCCTTAATCTGTTCGGCTATCTGCCGTTCACGCCGCCGAGCTTCCTTGGCATCGGCATTCTTGCCGTGCTGCTTGGCCTGACGATGCACTTCCAGTTTAAGCTGAACCCGGCTGCGCCAGATCCGATGCAGCAG
>CANGBE010000077.1 GCA_947451875.1 Sphingomonadaceae bacterium
GCCCATTTCGGTTTCGGGCAGGCGCGGATCGCCCAGCTTGATCTGCGCGGCGCGCGCCGCCAGTCCTTCGACCATGCGATCATAGACACCGCGTTGGACCAGCAGGCGCGATCCGGCGATGCAGGTCTGGCCCGTCGCGCCAAAGATGCCTGCCAGCGCGCCGACGAGCGCGCGATCAAAATCGGCATCGTCGAACACGATGTTGGGGCTTTTGCCGCCAAGCTCAAGGCACACCGGCTTGAGGTTCGCCGCACCGGCCTGAGCGATTGCGCGGCCGACGCCGGGGCTGCCGGTGAAGCTGATCTTGTCAATCAGACTGCTGGCTGTCAGCGCCATGCCCGTTTCCGCCGCACCGGTGATGACCTGCACTACGCCTGCGGGGAAACCCGCCTTTTCGGCCAACCGGGCAATCTCCAGCGTGGTGACAGAGGCGTGTTCGCTGGGCTTTACGATCACGCAGTTGCCAGCAGCGAGCGCGGCGGGGAGCGTGTTGCACAGGATCGCCACGGGCGAATTCCACGCGGTGATGCAGGCGATCACGCCAATCGCTTCGCGCATAACGAGGCCCGCGGTGTCACCGGAATCGAGCGGCACTAGATCGCCGGTCACCTTGTCAGCCCAGCCCGCGTAATAGCGGAACAGCCGTGCAGCATAGGTCATCTGGCTGCTCGTCTCGCGGATCACTTTGCCGTTGTCGGTGGTTTCCAGCAGCGCGAGGCGGCTGGCATCGGCGTCGATCAGATCGGCGAGCTTGTTCATCAAGGCGGCGCGCTGGCCGGCGGTGGTCTTGGACCACTGGCTGTCAAAGGCGCGGCGTGCGGCGCGGGTGGCTTGCTCGACATCGCTGATCGTGGCGACAGCGATATAGGCGTGAATTTCCTGATTGAACGGATTGATCGCCGGAATGGTCGCGCCGTCCGATGCTGCCTGCCATTTGCCATCGATGAAAAGCTGGTAAGTCTGAGCCATGCGTGCTTCCTTCGCCCTGCCGGTGTCTCTGTCAACTCTTGACGGCTTGCGCAATATGATACTTAATCGGTGCCATTATGACTAGCCCAATTCCCCCCTCGCGCACCATTGCCGAAATGGCTTCCACGCTCCGCCTGAGCGATGTTCCTGAGGCGGTAGTGAACCGCGCCAAGCTGCATATCCTCGATGCGCTGGGTCTGGGGCTGGCTGCATCGGTGCAGGATTTCGGCAAGTCTGCCCTCGCCGGGACATTGAGCATGGGCGCGAGTGGCGAGTGCTCGGTCATCGGCCGGGCCGAGCGGCTGGAAATGCGCGATGCCGCGATGGTCAACGGCGTGCTGACCCACGGCCTTGATTTCGATGACACCCACCTCGCCTCCATCATCCACGCGACCGTCACCGCGCTGCCTGCTGCGCTGGCGCTGGGCGAGAAGCTGGACGCCAGCGGAGCAGATATGCTCGCTGCCTTCATAGCCGGGGCCGAGACCGGGATCAGGATCGGCCTCGCGGTTGATGGCGGGTTCCACCACACCGGGCATCACGCCACCGGCATGGTCAGCCACTTCGCCAGCGCGGTTACGACGGGCCGCCTGCTCGGGCTTAGCGCCGATGGCATTACCGCAGCGCAAGGTATTGCCGGTTCCACCGCTTCGGGCATTCAGGTTTTCCTTGAGGAAGGCGCCTGGACCAAGCGCTTCCACCCCGGCTGGGGCGCGGTGGCGGGGATCACCGCGGCCCATCTCGCCCAAGCTGATTTTAAGGCACCCACCCGTGTTTACGAAGGCCGCTTTGGTCTGTTTCAGGCGCATCTGCACGGGCAGGAAACTAAGGACGATGAACTGGCCAAGGGGCTGGGCACGGTCTGGCATTTTGGCGAAACGGCCCTGAAGCCATACCCCGTCTGCCACTTCATCCACGGCTGCGCCGACGCCGCGATTGATCTGCACCACGAGATTGCCGGTGCCGAAATCTTCTCGGTAGAGGCCCTGCTGGGCGAGCCGACGCTGCACATCGTCTGCGAACCCGCCGAGGCCAAGCAGCGGCCGACCAACGAATACGAGGTAAAGTTCTCGGCCCAGTTCGTCACCGCCTATTGCCTGCTTTACGGGCGTTTCGGCCTGCCCGATCTGCTGCCCGCCGCGATTGCCGATGTGGGCGCGCTGGCACTGGCGCAAAAGGTTACCTGCAAGGCCGATCCTGACAGCCGCTTTCCCGAATACTTCTCGGGCGGAGTCACTGTCACGCTGGCAGATAGACGGGTGCTCAGCCGCCATGTCCCGGTCAACTCGGGCGCGGGTGAGCGGGCGCTGAGCCCGGAGCAGGTTGCAGCCAAGTTCATGGCCTCGGCCAGCCTTGCCGTCAGCACTGAGCAGGCTGTGAGCATCCGCGATGCTGTGATGCGGCTTGAAGACATATCGGTTCGCGAGTTGATGGCGCTGCTGCGAACCTGATTACCAGCGCCGCCGCCGCTGGCAGGCGCGCACGCGAACGCGCAGTTCCTCGCTGCGCTGATCCGGCGTGATCTCTGGCGTATCGGCAGGCAGATGCTGGCGCAGCTTGGCCAGTTTGACGCGGGTGAGCGTTGGCACCGGTTCGCTTGAGCATTCATACCAGCGGCCGTAAATCCCGCCCTCCTTGTAACCCGCCGGATCAAGCCAGTTGGTCACGCCGGGATCACTGAGCGAAATCACCGCGCGGAATTTGCCGTCGCTCGATAGCTTGGCCATCGCCCCATTGGTGCTGCTCAGGCGGTAAACATATTCCATCGCGTTGAAATAGGGATCGTTGAGCTGGACGTTCCAATAGGGCGCAACCTCGGGAATTTCGGTTTCGATGATCAGCGCCTCGTCCTCTTCCAACTGGAAGCAGGCCGGCCAATAGGTTTGTTTCACCAGCGCGCCGGGATAACGCACCGGCTCAAACACGTTGAAGCCGACGCGGTCTTTCACCCCGTTCTGCATGGCGTAATACATCTTGGTCTTGCGGGCCGGAAACTTCGCCATTTCGCGGATGCGCGCGACGATTTCCTCCTGCGTGTAACGCGGCTTGGGGCCGACGGGGCTCAGGCATTCAATGGAGAGCTGCGGATCGGTCTCGCTCGCCCAGTCATACATCCGATAGCGGGTGAACATGCCGCGCGCCGCCGGGTGGATCGGTGTCCAGTGACCGGTGTAGCCTCCGGGGCGCTGCGCGCTGAAGATAATCTCGAAATCCTCACCCAGCGCGATGCCCAGATCGTTTGTATCGATCTCGTTATGGCCATTGGGCGCCGGCGCTGCGTCATAGGTGCCTGATAATGCTGCCTGCGTGGTGAAGCTCAGGATCTTGCAGGTGCCACGATTGCCCGAGACGCGATAGGTTAGCCGCCCGTCGATTGGCGACTGGACATAGATATCGTCGGGGTTGGGCTGAAGCGTGTACACCGGGTTCCACAGCGGCGCCCAGTCAGGGTGCTCGGGTGTCGCGTGAAAGTACATGAAATAGGCATAGGACAGGCTGGTCATCGCCTGTCGATAGACGTCCGCGCGGTAATCCGGATCGTCAGGCCGCCAGGTGTCTTTCAGGTTCGCCACCGCGCCATCAAGGTCTGCGAGCAGTGAGAGCAGATCGGGGAGGGGTGGGGTCAGCATGGGATGAAAAACTCCGCAGCGGCAGTTGCGCTGCGGAGCTAATCATACCCTTGCGGGACAGGCAAACCGCCCTGCCGATAATCACTAAGTGGCCGATGAACTTACCAAGTAAGCGGCAGGAACTCCGGCCCGATCACGCCGCCCGGGCGGTACTCGATGTGGGTGTCGGGCTTCACCTCGAAGTTCGGGATACGCTTAAGCCATTCCTGCAGGCAGATCTTCAGCTCGAGCCGCGCCAGATGGCCGCCCATGCAGGAGTGCACGCCGACGGTGAAGGCCAGGATGGTCTTGCGCGGGCGGTCGTAATCGACCTTCAGCGGATCGGGGAAGACTTCGGGATCGAAGTTGGCTGCGGGCAGGATGAAGGTAACGCGTTCGCCCTTCTTCAGCTGCACGCCGCGCACTTCGACGTCTTGCTCGACCACTCGGCCCGAGAAAGTGACCGACCAGCGGCGCAGCAGCTCTTCCACCACCTTGTCGGGATCGGTTTCCATGCGGCGGATCGTCTCGGCGCGCAGGTCTGCGTCACGGGCAAGGTGGAGCCAGATGTTGTTCAGCGTCGCGAACACCGTGTCGAGCCCGCCGATGAACAGGAAGCAGACGAAGCCGAAGATTTCCGGATCGGAAAGCGGCACACCATCGGGCGCGGCGTTGGCGATCAGGCTGACCACGCCGTCATCCGGGTTCGCCTTCTTCTCGGCAATCGCGCCCTTCAGGTAAACGGTGATCTTCTTCATGGCATCGGCCATGTCTTCGCGGGTGCTGGAGTGCAGCAACTGCACCGCCCATTCGACGAAGGTGTCGCGCATGTCCTGCGGCAGGCCCATGATGTCGAGGAACACCGAGACCGGCAGCGGACGGCCAAATGCCGTGGTGAATTCGCACTCGCCGCTGCGGGCGTGTTCGGCCTCAACCTCGTCGAGCAGATCATTGGCGCGCTGGCGGATCAGGCCTTCCAGCTGCTTGACGCCCGCCGGGCAGAACAGCGGATCGACTATGTTGCGATACTTGCGGTGGTGCGGCGGATCGATCTCGATCGGGATGAAGTAGAAGTAATCGTTGGGATCACGCGGGAAGGGCGTCGCGCCTTCGTTCGAGAAGAATTCCGGATGGCGCAGGCCGAACAGGCAGTCTTCATGCTTGATGAAGTGCCACATGTTGCCCATCGGGCTGACGTCGTAATAGATCGGCGGCTGCTCATCGTGCAGCTTCTTCATGTAGTCATGCGGGGCGGCGAGGAAGTCTGGCCCCATGGTCAGGCCCACCGAGCGGATCAGTTCCTTGGGTACATGGGGCGGGATCTGGTCGGGGCCGACCGCGCGCGGGAAGTTTGGCGGAACGGGGTTTGCGGCGTCGATAGGCATGGCGAATTCCTTTTAAAACTGACGCTCGGGAAGGTGAACGATCAGGCCATCGAGCGCGTCGCTCATGATGATCTGGCAGGAAAGGCGGCTGGCCGAAGTCGGCGGGCAGGCGGTTGCTTCGAGCAGTTCTTCTTCAACGCCGTCAGCCGGGCCGCCGACCGCTTCGGTCCAGTCGGGATCGACATAGCAGTGGCAGGTGGCACAGGAGGCCGCGCCGCCGCATTCGCCGGCGATGCCTTCGATGCCGTTATAGAGCGCGCCGCGCATCACGTTTTCGCCCACCGCAACATCAACGGTGTGACTGGCTCCATTGGCTTCAACATAAGTGACGGATGGCATCGACTTGACTCTCCAGATAGACTTCAGCTAGATGAGAACGCTGTTCTCGTTTAGGTAGAACATGCCGTGTCCGGAGTCAATGAGAATGTCGTTCTCAAAGCCAGATCGCGCCAAACTGCTGGTCGATGCGGCCTATGATATGTTGGCCGAACAGGGGCTGGACGGGCTGACCATCCGCGCCGTTCTGGAACGCACCGGCCTTGCCCGCCGCGCCTTTTACGAGAGCTTTTCGGGCAAGGACGATCTGGTTCTGGCAGTGTTCAAGCAGACGCTGGAATATGCCGCGCGTTATTTCGAGAGCGAGGCCGAGCGCCAGCTGCCCGATCCGATCGAACGGCTGCGCTATATCGTGACGGCCATCGTGCTGGGGCGCGGCTATCTGGCTGAAGGCGCGGAAGCGCAGCGTGACCGGCGCGGCGCCGCGCTCAGCCGCGAGCATATGCGGCTCGCCGAGAGCCGCCCGGTAGATCTGCAGGCGGCGCTCGATCCGCTGCTCGATTTGATCGCCCGCCAGCTCACCGATGGCATGGCCAAGGCCCGCATCCGCAAGGCTGATCCTGACCGGCTGGCCATGCTGGTTTACAACACGGTGTCCAACACGGTGCACACCGAACTGCTCGCCGAGGAAGGGCAAACGCCTGACCCAGCCCGCCGGACCCGGCTGGCCGAAGACATCTGGGAGTTCTGCCGCCGGGCGATCATCGCTTGACCCGCTCGGGCGATTTCAGCCGGCTGGTCTGGTCGGCAAGGCAAAACTGCGGCAGCTAGCCGACAAGATATTCGGGAGTACGAGCAATGGCACAGTTACGTTTCGATGGCCGCGTGGCCGTAATCACTGGCGGTGGGCGCGGGCTGGGGCGGGCCTATGCCGAACTGCTAGGCGGGCTGGGCTGCAAGGTCGTGGTCAATGACAACGGCAGCGTGATCAAGGGCGAAGGTTGTGATGAAGGTCCGGCGCAGGAAGTCGTCGACATCATCAAGGCGGCGGGCGGCGAAGCCATTGCCAACACCGACAGCGTCGCCGCGCCCGAGGGCGGCCGCGCGATTGTTCAGGCCGCGCTCGATACCTGGGGCCGGATCGACGTGCTGATCCACAATGCCGGAAACGTCCGCTATGGCACCATCCGCGAGCTTTCCGACGAAGACCTTAACGCCGTGCTCGACGTTCACCTGAAGGGCGCGTTCCATGTCGTGCGGGCGGCGATGGGGCCGATGTGCGACGCCGGCTATGGCCGCGTCGTGCTGACCAGCTCGATCGGCGGAGCCTATGGCAACAGCCGCTGCGTCAATTACGCGATGGCCAAGTCGGGCATGATCGGCCTGAACAACGTGATCGCGCTGGAAGGCGAGGAGCACGGGGTGAAATCGAACGTCATCGTTCCCGCCGCCGTCACCCGCATGGCCGATGGCCTTGATACCTCGCTCTACCCGCCGATGGGGCCGGAATTGGTCGCGCCGATGGTCGGCTGGTTGGCGCATGAGAACTGCTCGGTCTCGGGCGAGATCTATGCCGCAGTCGCCGGGCGCATGGCCGAGATGTACATTGGCGAGACCAAAGGCGCCTATCGTGCAGAA
>CANGBE010000078.1 GCA_947451875.1 Sphingomonadaceae bacterium
GATAATCGTTGAGCGTCGGCCTCGCCTGTCCGCCATCATACCCAGCACCAACGATCCCAGCCCCATGCCAATCAGCTCCATTGAAAGTACTGCCCCCAGGCCATCTGGCGCGAGGTGCCACTCTTGCTTGATGCCGGGTCCGGCAAAGGCGCTGGAGAGCACATCGAACCCGTCGAGTGCGTTGAGCAGGATGGTGATGGCCACGGCCAGCCACTGGCGCATGCCCATGGCCCCGCTATCGATCACGCTACGCGGATCATTTACTGACATTTCCGCCCCTCCCCATTTCTTGGTTCACACCAATCACCATTGATAGGTTCCTGACAATCGAAGTTTGCGAGTGCTTGCAGAAAAACGGGAGATTAGCCTGCGCTTATGTCGGAATTTTGATTGACCCTGTTGCAAGTCTCGCCGAACAGATCTGCCCATCAGCAATGCATCAGTTGCTGGGGAGAAATTTGAATATGCCTGAGGTCCAGACCCTCACCCTGTCCTGCAAGGATCGCCCTGGAATTACCGCGCGGGTGACCGGATACTTGTTCGATCAGGGCGGAAATGTTCTGGAGGCGCAGCAATTCAACGCGCAGGATCAGGGCTCGTTTTTCATGCGGGTGGAATTCGATCCCGGCGCGGGCGATGTAGCAACCATCAAGGCCGGCTTTGCTGCCGTTGCAAGCGAGTTTGGCATGAGCTGGGATCTTCGCGCCAAGCGCGCCAATCGCAAGGTGATGCTGCTCGTTTCCAAATTCGATCATTGCTTGGGCGATCTACTATACCGCACCCGCATTGGTGAGCTGCCGATGCAAGTTGTTGGTGTGATCGGCAATCATCCCCTTGAAGCGCTGAATGTCTCGCTGATCGGCGATATTCCCTATCACTACCTGCCGGTGACCAAGGAAACCAAGCCTGACCAAGAAGCGCAGATCAAGGCGTTGGTCGAGGAATCAGGCACCGAACTCGTCGTTCTGGCGCGCTATATGCAGATACTGTCCGATGACATGACACGCTTCCTGACCGGCCGCTGCATTAACATTCACCATTCGTTTCTGCCCGGTTTCAAAGGCGCCAAGCCTTATCATCAGGCGCACGCCCGCGGCGTGAAGATGATCGGAGCAACCGCGCACTACGTTACCGCAGACCTCGATGAAGGCCCGATCATCCATCAAGATGTCGAGGCAATCAGCCATGCCGACCAGCCCGATGATCTCGTGCGGAAAGGCCGCGACATCGAACGCCGGGTTCTGGCCGAAGCCGTGCGCCTGCATCTGCAGGACCGGGTACTTCTGAATGGCGATAAGACGGTGGTATTTAGAGGCTAAGGCCCCTTACCCGCCCCGCGTTACCGGGATCAGTGCGCCAGTTATCGCCCGTGCTTCAGGCGAGGCCAGAAACAGGATCACATCGGCAATCGCTGCTGGCTGCACCCATTCGGCAAAATTGGCGTCGGGCATATCAGCGCGGTTAGTTGGTGTATCGATGATGCTCGGCAGGATCGCGTTGACGGTTATGCCCTGCGCGCTGACTTCCTCGGCCAGAGCCTCGGTCAAACGGTGCACGCCGCTCTTGCTCGCTGCATAGGCACCCATGCCCATGCCCGCCTTGACCGCTGCGCCAGCGCCGATATTGATGACGCGGCCGCCAAGACCCTCAGCGCCTGACTTAATCAGTTGCGGCAGAGCCAGCTTGGTGATTGTGGCGTTGCTCATCAGGTTCATGGATTGCATCCGCGCCCAAGAATCGAGCGAGCCGCCTTCCAGCGTTTCCCAAGTGAACCCGCCCGCGACATTGACGAGCACATCAACGCCGCCGTGGGCATCCAGAACTTTGCCCAGCGCTCCTCCGGTCGCTACCGCATCGGTGAGGTCTACGCCGCCGATGTCGAGCGCGCCGTCGATTGGCGTGTGCGGGTTTGGCGCAAAGTCGATCCGCGCAACCATGTACCCGGCATCGGCAAATGCCTGCGCCACAGCCTGCCCGAGAACGCCGAACCCACCCGTAACAATCACCGAACGCGCCATCGCTTGAAACTCCCTCAGTTGGAGAGCGCGGCGACCTCTGCCAGCACACGCTCGGCATGTTCCTTCCGGCAAATCAGCAGGTCGGGCATGTAGACGTCAGCCTGATTGTATATCAGCGGGCTGCCGTCAATGCGCGAGCAGTGCAGACCGTGAGCCAACGCCACGGCGACGGGTGCGCAGCTATCCCACTCATACTGCCCGCCCGAGTGCAGGTAGATATCGGCATCGCCGAGGATGATCGACATAGCCTTGGCCCCGGCGGAACCCATCGGCACCAGCTCGGCTCCCAGCTTTTCAGCCACTTCGGTCGCCTCACGCGCAGGACGCGTGCGGCTAACGACCATCCGCAGCCTTTCGGGCGCTGGCGGCACAGTGTCTGGCTGATCAGTGCGCAGGACCTTGTTCAGTCCCGGCAGGCCCACCGCGCCCATCACTGGCACGCCATCAATGGCAAGGCCGATATGCACGGCCCAGTCAGTGCGGGCTTCGCCATATTCGCGTGTGCCATCAACCGGATCAATGATCCACACGCGGCTCTTGGCTAAGCGTTCCGGGCTATCCTTTTCCTCTTCGGAGAGCAGTCCGTCATCTGGGCGCTGCTCCTTAATTGCATGGACGAGGAACTGGTTGGCTGTGGCATCGCCCGCCTTGCCCAGCGCCTTGGCGGAGAGCACGCCTGCCTCGCGCACTTCGATCAGCAGGCGCCCTGCCACTTCGGCAAGGTGCGCGGCGAGTTCAACGTCGTTCATGTTTAGGCCCCTCACTTCAGCGGCATCAGCTGGCGGATGATATGAGCCGCAGCTTCCTGCGGGGTCATTTCCACCGTGTTGACGCGGATTTCCGGATTGATTGGAGCTTCATAGGGACTGTCGATGCCAGTGAAGTTCTTGAGATCGCCTGCCCGCGCCTTCTTGTAGAGACCCTTGACGTCACGCGCTTCGGCCACTTCCAGCGGAGTATCCACGAATATCTCGATGAACTCGCCTTCGGGAATCAGCTTGCGGACCATCTCGCGCTCAGCGCGATAGGGGCTGATGAAGGCGGTGAGGACGATGAGCCCGGCATCCACCATCAGCTTGGCCACTTCGCCCACACGGCGAATGTTTTCGATGCGGTCTGCCTCAGTGAAGCCCAAGTCCTTGTTCAAACCGTGACGCACGTTGTCACCATCCAGAAGGAAGGTGTGGCGGTTCATCAGGTTGAGGCTCTTCTCGACCTCGTTCGCAATAGTCGACTTGCCCGAACCCGAAAGACCGGTGAACCACAGCACCTTCGGCGTCTGGTTCTTCAGCCGCGCATGTTCAGCGCGGTCAATATCGGTCGCCTGCCAGTGGACGTTTTGGGCGCGACGCAGGCTGAACTGCAGCATGCCCGCCGCGACGGTGGCATTGGTGATCTTGTCGATCAGGATGAAGCCGCCGAGCGAACGGTTGTCTGCATAGGGTTCAAACACGATCGGCTTGTCAGTCGATAGCGTAGCAACACCGATGGCATTAAGCTCAAGCGTTTTAACCGCAACGTGCTCCATTGTGTTGACGTTGAACGCATATTTTGGCTGCTGCACGGTCGCAGAAACCATCTGCGTGCCCAGCTTCAGCCAATATGCGCGGCCGACATGCATCGGATCGTCGTTGAGCCACACGATGGTGCTCTCGAACTGATCGGCAACCTGCGGCGGCGTATCGGAGACCGAGATTACGTCACCGCGCGAGCAGTCGATCTCGTCAGCAAAGCAGACGGTGACTGACTGGCCAGCGACGGCGGAATCCAGTTCGCCATCCATGGTGACGACCTTGGTGACGGTGCTGGTCTTGCCCGATGGCAACACGCGAATCGCGTCACCCGGCTTTACCGAACCGGTGGCTATCAGCCCGGAGAACCCGCGGAAATCGAGGTTCGGGCGGTTGACCCACTGCACCGGCATCCGGAACGGCTTGGACTGATCTTCCGCTGTCAGCACTTCCACCGTCTCAAGGTGCTCGATCAGGTTCGGGCCCTTGTACCACGGTGTGTTTTCCGATGCTCCGATGATGTTGTCGCCCTTGAACCCGGAAATAGGCATGGCGGTGAAGTTCTCGATGCCAATGCTCTTCGCGAACTCGGTGTAGTCGGCGACGATCTTGTCGAAGACGTCTTGGCTGTAATCGACCAGATCCATCTTGTTGACGGCCAGCACGATGTTCTTGATGCCGATCAGGTGGCACAGGTACGAGTGGCGGCGGGTCTGCACCAGCACGCCCTTGCGCGCATCGATAAGGATGCAGGCAAGATCGGCGGTAGAAGCGCCGGTTATCATGTTCCGCGTGTACTGCTCATGACCGGGGCAGTCGGCGACGATGAACTTGCGCTTTTCGGTGTTGAAGAAGCGATAGGCTACGTCGATGGTGATGCCTTGCTCACGCTCGGCAGCGAGACCATCGACCAGCAGCGCGAAGTCGATTTCCTGACCCTGCGTGCCGACCTTCTTTGAATCCGCGGTCAGCGCATCGAGCTGGTCTTCGAAGATCATCTTCGAATCGTAGAGCAGGCGGCCAATCAGCGTCGACTTGCCATCGTCCACCGACCCGCAGGTAATGAAACGCAGCATGGTCTTGTGCTGGTGCTGGTCGAGATAAGCGTCGATGTCCTCGGCAATCAGTGCTTCAGTGACGTAGACCGGATCGGTGTTCTGAGTATCTGACATCAGAAGTACCCCTGCTGCTTTTTGACTTCCATTCCGGCGCCGCCAGAATCCTTGTCGATGGCGCGGCCCTGCCGCTCGGATGTGGTGGTGAGCAGAGTTTCCTGGATCACCTCCGGCAGGGTCTTGGCAGTGCTCTCCACCGCGCCGGTCAGCGGGTAGCAACCGAGCGTGCGGAAACGGACAGACTTCATCATCGGCACTTCGCCTTCTCGCAGCGGGAAACGGTCATCGTCGACCATCACCAGCATACCATCGCGCTCAACCACCGGGCGTTCGTCAGCAAAGTAGAGTGGCACAATGGGGATATCGTTGAGGTGGATGTACTGCCACACGTCCAGCTCGGTCCAGTTCGAGATCGGGAAGACGCGGATGGACTCACCCTTGTTCTTGCGGGCGTTGTAGAGGTTCCAAAGTTCCGGGCGCTGGCTCTTGGGATCCCAGCCGTGGCTGGCGGTGCGGAACGAGAAGATGCGCTCCTTGGCGCGGCTCTTTTCCTCGTCGCGGCGGGCGCCGCCGAATGCAGCATCGAAATTCCATTTGTCGAGGCCCTGCTTCAGACCCTCTGTCTTCCACATATCGGTGTGCAGCGCGCCGTGGTCGAAGGGGTTGATGCCGCGTTCAGCGGCTTCGGGGTTCTGGTAGACGAGCAACTCCATCCCGCTGAGTTCCGCCATCTTGTCACGCAGCTTGTACATCTCCTGGAACTTCCAGGTGGTGTCGACATGTAGCAGCGGGAATGGCGGCGGCGACGGATAGAACGCCTTGCGCGCCAGATGCAGCATCACCGCGCTGTCTTTACCAACCGAATAGAGCATCACCGGGTTTTCAGCCTCGGCAACGACTTCGCGGATGATGTGGATTGCTTCGGCTTCAAGCCGCTGAAGGTGCGTCAATGTCTGACGGGAGACGTCGCTCACAGGTTCTCTCCGGGTTGTTGTTGATGAAGCACATGCGCTGAGCGACTTGACAGCTATACTCCCATATGGGAGCAAAATGTATGGCAATCACTCCAACCGACGAATCCAACCTGCTACTCCCCCTGTTCGAAGGCATTTTCGAGGAGCCGGTGTGGGAGACCTTCCTGCGCCGCCTCGCCTTGCGGACCGGGGCGGACCGGGTGCGGCTGACGGTGCAGAACTCCGCCGCGCCTAATCAGACGCCGATGCGTCGCCGCGTGCTGGCGGACCGGCTGGCCCGGCAGACTGATGCAGGTGAGCCGGAAGCGTTCGATGCCCGCATCTATTCAGCGCTCCGACCAAACCGGGTCTATTTGCTCGACGAAATCCGCGACTTTGACCGCCCGGCGGAGCGCGCCGCCCAAACTGAAGCCCTCGCCGCCGCGCGCGTCGACGATGCCCGCCTGATCCGCGTATCCGGGCGCGGCGATCTTCATGCCTGGATCGTACTGCTAAGCGAACGGACGGTATTCGGCGCAGCCGATTCGGCCCTCCTCACCGCCCTCGCCCCAGCGGTTGCAACCGCGCTCGAACTGTTCGCGGCGATCGGCGGGCTAAGACTGCGCGCTGATACCGCCCGCGATACATTGGCCCTGCTGGGCATCGAGCAGGAAATTCTGGATCACTCAGGCCATCCACTCGGCGAACTGGCGCGCACTGGCACCTTTGCGCCATCACCGTCGCAGGCACTGAGCGAAGCCTGTACTGCCCTCGCCGAAGCCCCCACCGACAAACGCCAGCTTATACATAGCGATGGCCGCGATCTGCTGCTACGCCCCGCTGGCCGCAGTCGGGAAGGATTGTCGCATCCAGCGGCGGTGATAGCGATGCAACGGATCGGGCTGCGCGAAAACGCCTCAGCCAGTGAAGCAGTTCTGGCGCGACAGTTTGGTCTCTCCGCCTGCGAGGCCGCTCTGGCCGGATCGCTCAGCCGGGGCGTGCCTTTAATCGAGGCCGGACGGACACTGCAACTGACGCCGGAAACAACCCGGAACTACAGCAAGCGGATCTATGCCAAGACCGGCACCAGCGGGCAGGCAGACCTTGTCCGGCTGGTGCTAAACAGCCTTGCGCCCTTAGCCTAACGCCTTCTCAGCATCGGCAATTTCGGCGCGCAGCCACATTGTTTCGCTGAGGTTCTGCCCGCCCCCGCGCGCCA
>CANGBE010000079.1 GCA_947451875.1 Sphingomonadaceae bacterium
GCCGTTCGGTGTCAGGATCGTCGGAGTTAATCTTGAAGCCGCAACTGATGCTGCAATTCGGGCTCAGATCAAAGATCTGTTCGTTGAGCACGGCGTTATCGTTTTTGAAGATGTTGAACCAAGTGACGCTATGCAACTGGCGCTAAGTGACATCTTCGGTCCACTTAAAGAGCATCCTGTCAAGAACGTTACTCGCGTCGATGGCGAGGCGATGCCGGGCGTCGTGCGTATCCATGCCGCTGCAGGCAAGGGCGGTCTGGTCGAACTGAACGGCAAACAGCTTTCGCACTGGCTGCCTTGGCATTTTGACCATGCCTACAACGATGAACTCAACTACGCAGGCATTTTGCGGGCCACCGAGATTGTCCCAGATGGCGGTCTGACCGGCTTTGCGGATGGCGTTGCGATGTATCAAGCCTTCCCGCCAGACCTGCTGGCGCAGATCGAGGGTCAGACAATCATCTACACGCTGAACGTGCAGTATGAAACGATGCGCTTTGGCCGCCCGAACGCGTTTAAAGTGTTGCAACGCAAGCCTACTCCTCTCGGGTTTGAGGAAGAGGCCCGCCGCATGCCGCGCGCGCTGCACCCAGCCGTCTGGGTCCGCAAATCTGGTGAAAAGGTGCTGCACATTTCGCCGTGGATGGCTGAAGGGATTGCCGGCATGGAGAATGCTCAAGGCAACGCCCTGCTTGAAGAGGTCTGCCAGACTATCAACCGACTGGCCAAGGAGCTTAGCTATTTCCACAAGTGGCGCCCCACAGACATGATGATCTGGGACAACACCCGCGTGCTTCATTCGGTCACCGGCCATGATCCATCTGTTGATCGAACGATGCAGCGCACGACGATCAAGGGCGATTACGGCCTTGGCCGCTTTGAAGACAACGCAGCTGGCGGTGCCATTCTCTCAGAGACGACAGTCTGATGGCGCGCATAGCGGTCGACGGGCTGGAGCTCGACTACGAACTGATCGGCCCGGACAGCGGGTCACCTTTGGTCCTAACCCCCGGCGGGCGATATCCGCGCGATACGGCGGGAGTACCCGAGCTCGGGCAGATATTCGCCAATAACGGCTATCGCGTGCTGCTGTGGGATCGTCCCGGCTGCGGCGCTTCGGATATTGCCTTCACCGCGCCATCGGAATCGGTGATGAACTCCGAGGCGCTCGTAGGGCTGGTGCGCGAGCTGGGGTTGAAGGACGTTGTGCTCGTCGGTGGGTCGGCGGGATCGCGTATCTCGCTGATGGCTGCGGCGCGCATGCCGTGGAATGTAAGCAAGATCGCTATCTGGTGGCTGAGCGGCGGACCGATTGGCCTTGCGGGATTGGCTTGGTACTATTGCGGCGATCAGGTGGCAGCAGCCTCAAGCGGCGGCATGGAGGCAGTTGTTCAGCTTCCCAGCTGGTCCGAGCAAATCAGCAGAAATCCGCGCATGAAGGACATCCTGCTGGCGCAAGAGCCTGATACCTACATCGCCACGATGGAGAAATGGGCCAAGGCCTTCATGTACCGCGATGATACGCCGATGCCGGGGATCAGCGAGCAAGATTTTGCCCGGCTGACCATGCCAATTCAGGTGTTTCGCAGCGGCAAGAGCGATATGGCGCACACCCGCGAAACTTCAGAATGGGTGCATCGCTTGCTGCCCAACGCTAGCTTGTTCGAGCCGCCATGGGGCGATCAGGAATGGAATTATGTCTCGACATTCCCAACCGACACGGCCAGCCGCAGGGGCCGGTTCGAGCGCTGGCCGTTGATCGCGCCGATGGTGCTCGATTTCCTGAAGAGATAGATTGATGGACGCTGGGCTGGAAAAGCGGTTGCTCGATCTGCTTGATCGCGATGCGATTCTGCAGGTCATCCAACGCATGGCCCGCGGTTTGGACCGGGTGGACAACGAATTGGTCCTATCATGTTACTGGCCAGAGGCGATCGATGATCACACGCATTACGTCGGCGGGCCGGAAGGATTCGTTGCCTACGCGGATAAGATGACCCTCGCATTTGTCTCATGTCAGCACGGCCTGATGACACATAATTGCGAAATCGACGGCGATGACGCCCACTGCGAGACCTATTACACCTTCATTGCCACCGCTGCGCAGCCGCCACATTTCATGGCGAGTGGGCGCTATGTCGATCACTTCCAGAAACGCAGAGGCGAGTGGCGGATATTGAAGCGGTTTACCGTGGTTGACGGAACCTATGACCTTTCGCCATCTCAAAGCGCTGCGAACATGTCGTCACCCTATGCGCCAGGAGAGTTGCAAGTTGCGCTGAATCGCAGTGACTTGAGCTATCAGCGCCCAGTGCAGGTGCGCCAAGCGAAGTAGGTCAGGCTTTTAACACAGCCTCCAGCAGCGCAACGGTGCCAGCCCAACTCAGCCGGTCCGCCATCGCGTTATAGGCGATACCCGCTCGGCCCATAGAGTCTGCCGCCGGATCGGTAAAACCGTGCGCCGCATCGCCAAACGTAGTGATTGAGTACTGTGCGTCAGCAGCGGCCAACTCAGCGCGCAGGGCCTCTATCTGGTCGAGCTGGGCATAGGGATCTTGCGCACCGCAATAGGCATGCACCTCACCGGAAAACGCGCCAGCCTTCATCGGGCTGGCAGAGGACAGGATCCCGTGAAAGCTCACCACCGCGCGGGCCGGCGCGCCGCTGCGGGCGAGTTCAAGAACGCAGGAGCCACCAAAACAATAGCCGATCGCGGCTACCCGGCTCGGGTCGACATCTGGCATGGCGGCAACTCGATCGAACCAGGCGACAACGCGGGATCGCAGCAACGCCGGGTCTTTCATCACCGCTTCGTAGGATGCGCCGTTGATCCTGGGATCGCCTGAAGGCGCGCCGCTGCCATACATATCAGTCGCCATAGCGAGGTAGCCCAGCGCGGCCAGTCTCTGTGCCACTTCGCGCATGTGAGCTCCAAGGCCGAGCGCATTGTGCATAACCAAGACGGCGGGGTAGGGACCATCGCCCGCGGGGAAGGTTGCCTGTCCGATCAGATTAGTGCCGGCGTGTTCGAGTTCGACGGGAATGAAATTTGCCATCCGGGGTTCCTATCTTGCCGCGCCTCTCAAGCCGCATTACCGCAAAGACTATAAGCAGCCATGGCACAAGAGGCAGTGATCCTGATGAACAGCAATATCCTGGCACGATTTCTTGAAGTGGCGCAGCAGCAGGGCGATAAGCCTTTCCTGATCGAAGACGGACATGCCATCGCCCAGTTTGCCGATCTGGAATGGGATACCGCGCGACTTGGGGCGCGGCTGGCTGATCTGGGCGCCGGCCCGGGTGACCGGATTGTCGTGCAGGTGGAAAAGAGTGCAGACAACGTCCTGCTTTACCTCGCGGCCCAGCGGTTGGGGATGGTCTATGTCCCGCTGAATACGGCCTATACCGCCGGGGAACTGGCCTATTTCCTGTCCGACGCGGAGCCAACGATTGTCGTTTGCCGCCCTGCTGATGAAGAGGCTGTGCGGGCACTGGCAGGTGATGCAGAGGTTGTTACGCTGGGCGAGGATGGCTCGGGCAGCCTCTATGACGATGTGCCCGATCGCGGCGTTTATGTGGCGCATCGCGAGCCCGATGATCTCGCCGCTATCCTCTATACCTCAGGCACCACCGGGCGGTCCAAGGGGGCCATGCTGACCCACGGCAACCTGCTCTCCAATGCCGAGACGCTGCACGGGCTGTGGCGCTGGTCGAGCGACGATGTGCTGATCCATATACTTCCGATCTATCACGTCCACGGCCTGTTCGTAGCGATTCACGGTGCACTGCTGGCCGGGGCGACCGTGTTGTTCCATCGCTGCTTTGATCCAGCCAAGGTTATCGCCCAGTTCAATTCTGCGACCGTGCTGATGGGCGTGCCAACGCACTACGGGCGGCTGCTCAATTCCCCCGAACTCACCCCCAATGCCTGCGGCCAAATGCGCCTGTTCATCTCGGGCTCCGCCCCGCTGCTCGCCGAGGTGCACGATCGCTTTGCCGAAGTTACCGGCCAGCGCATCCTTGAACGCTACGGCATGACTGAAACCGGCATGATCACTTCAAACCCCTATGACGGCGAGCGGATTGCAGGGACTGTTGGCTATCCTCTGCCGGGCGAAGAGGTGCGGGTGCGCGATGGCGATGCCGACGCTGCCCCGGGTGAACCCGGCGTGCTCGAAGTGCGCGGGCCGAATGTCTTCGCCGGATACTGGCGCAACCCCGAAAAGACCGCCGAGGAGTTCCGCGACGGCGGCTGGTTCGTTACCGGTGACATCGCAACCATGGCGCAAGACGGCCGCATTACGCTGGTCGGACGTGCCAAGGACCTGATTATCGCCGGCGGGCTAAACATCTATCCCACGGAAATCGAGGAAGCCCTCGATGCACTGCCCGGGGTGGAGGAAAGCGCTGTAATCGGCGTGCCGCATCCCGATCTGGGCGAGGGCGTGGTCGCGGTGGTGGTGGCTCAGAAAGGCGCTGCGCTTGATCCCGAAGGCCTGCTTGCTGGCCTCGAAGGCCAACTCGCCAAGTTCAAGCGCCCCCGCCACATTGCAGTTGTCGACAGCCTGCCAAGGAACGCGATGGGCAAGGTGCAGAAGGCGGAATTGCGGAAGGTGTTTGCAGACTGCCTCCGCAAACCCTGATCAGTTCTTCTTGAACACCCCGCAGGCAATCCGGGCGCCGCTGTTGCCGCTGGGGTCGGTGGCATAGTCATCGGCGCTGGCGTGGACCACGATGGCCGCGCCGTCTGTGTCGAACATCTGGGTGAACAGCGTCTTGGCCGATCCAGCGAGAGGGATCACCGCGACGGCAAAGCCATTGGCATCGGCAGTGACATTCTGCAGATCGCCCAGATGGCTGCCCGCCGGGTTCTTCATGCCGTGCATCTTGCCTTCTGGATTGAGGTGGCCGCCCGCATCGGCAAAGCCTGTTCCCTTGCAACTCCCCACGGTGTGAAAATGCATCCCGTGGTCGCCGGGGGTAACGCCCCTGAGCGAGATGCGCAGAACGGCTTTGTCTTTCCTTGTGGCGATCACCGCGTAACCGGCGTCGGTGCCAGCAGCGGTGAATAGTCGCGCGCTAGCTACCGGAGCGCGTGGCGCTTTCGCGGCGAGGGGAGTGGTGGCCATTGCCAGCGTCAGCAGGGCGACGCCTGCCTTTCCAAAATCCGTCATGCGCGCTCTCCTAATTGCTGTTTCATCAGGTTAGGCCCATCCCGGCCTATTGACAACCGCTCGCAAGAAGCGCGCACTCTGGTTTCAGCTGCGAGCGCCGCGCTGGAACAGGTGCATACCAAGCTCACCATAACTGGGGTCGTTCATGAAATCTGGAAACTCGACCACTGGCCCCGCCAGTGGACGCCTGATCTTCATGTCATAGGTCACCACACGCTTGGCAAAGCGCCATTTGCCGTCATCGCAGCGGCGGTAGTTGTCGATGTAGCGCACTGCCATCAGGTCTTCCAACTGGCCGCCCTGACCATCGGGGATCAGGTGATAGGCGAGGGCATAGACCTCGCCGCAGCCGGTCCCGGCATCGACATCAACGTCGATCAGGTGGTTGCAGGCGTGGTGGCCGGAATAGGGCATATAGGGCAGCGATCTCTCGATGAAGTCGCAGTAATCCTTCTGGTTGCCATCGAAGCTGTCGCCGTGGCTGTCAGTGGCATCTGGCGTGTAGAGATCGCGCAACAGGTCGATATCCTTGCGGTCAATCGCGCGCGAATAGAGCAGCACCAGCTCGCGGATCTCTTCCTTGGCGACCAGTTTGACGAGGGCACTTGCGTCACTTGAAGGCATTGTTCTCTCCCTGAATCAGCGCAGCAGCGCGCCGCCATCGACCTGCATGACCTGTCCGGTAACCCAGCTGGCCTGAGATGAAGCCAACCAAGCCACCAGCGCGGCGACTTCCTCGGGCTTGCCGAGCGGGCGGCCGAGCAGCGGTTGGCGGCCGCGCATCGATTTGTCGAAATCGCTCGAATTGCCAAAGGCAGTCGCGAAGAAGTTGCTCTCCGGCGAAAAGCGGCTGCCCTTGCTATAGGCATCCGGGTCGCCGGACATCGTGCCATAGGGCGCCACGCAATTGACGCGCACGCCATGCTGGCCAACCTCCTTGGCGAGCACGTGGGTGAACGAATGCACCGCGCCCTTCATCGCCGAATAGACCGCCAGTTGATAGTCGCCGACGATGGCGGCGGTCGAGCCGAGGTTGATAATCGAGCCGCTCTTGCGTTCGATCATACCGGGCAGCACAGCGTGGGTCATCGCCATCATGGTGCGCACGTTCAGGTCAAAATCACCTTGCCACAGCGCGGGGTCTGAATCGACGAACATTCCCTTGGTGGAATTGCCGCCGATGTTGTTGACCAGTACCTCAATCGGTCCGAGCACTGCCGCTGTATCTGCCGTGCGCTGGGCTGCGTCGGCATGTAGCATATCGACCTCAACGAACACTGCCTCTTGCGCGCCGCGATCTTTCGCCAGTGAGCAGATTTTCATCCCCGCCTCGGCATCGCGCCCGGTGAAGACCAGCCTCGCGCCTTCGGCAGCGAGGGCCAGCACGATGCCGCGGCCGATATTGGCCGTGCCTCCGGTAACGACGGCCACCTTTCCTGCCAGTTCGAGATCCATGCCTTGCGTTCTCCTCAGACCGATTGCTGCTCGGTCTTGTATGCGTTCACCGCCTGCTCGACCATCAAGTAGAGGTGGCGGCAGAGCACTTCCTGCTCCTGAAAGTAGATATGCTCCAGGGCCCCGCTGGAGAGGCCGCGCTGGCCGGCTTCGATCAC
>CANGBE010000080.1 GCA_947451875.1 Sphingomonadaceae bacterium
AGCGTCGAGCCTTCATCGCGGGCCTTGAGGATCTTCCATTTGATAACCTTTGGTTTCGCATATCGGGATTTGGCGCGGACGCGACGCCTTCTGCGCTTCGCCGCTACATTGCATCGGCAATGGATTTTTTGCGTCTGGAAAGACCGATTGTAGCTGATGGCGTTGGGGGGCTGGTAGGCTTGGCAATTGCTGCATTCGGAGCTTCCGGAGGCATTTGCCACGGGTTTGCCGAGAAGGAGCGATTTGATGCCTCCAATTGGAACAAGCCCCCGGAACCGTCCAAAGGCCCCTTTGGAAGAGAAAAGAGGGTCTTGATTGGCCCCCTCGATCGCCAATTGACCGAGAAACAGTTGACTGCCCTATTGAGCGCACCTGGTGCCCGCAAGGCGGTTAGCTGTCACGATACAGCGTGCTGCGCTCATGGCTTTGATGATATGCTCAAAGACCCCAAAGCGCATTATTTGCGGCAACGCACGAAGGCTGTTCAAGAGTTGTCCGGTATCCCTGAAGCGCGCCGAGCACAGCACTATCTTGACCGGCTTCTCACGCCCGCTGAGCGGGCGGCTCGCACCATGGCCAAATTGAAGGTCAGCGATGACGGATTGAAGAGCATTCTGGCGAAAAGCAGCGAGCGCCTTGAGAAGATGCATTCCGTGCTTGACGATTTGCACATAGCGATCAAGGGCGCGCCACGTTCAGCCTCTCCTTCCCGCAGGTCAGGTGGGGCATCTGTCAATGTTTCTGGAAAGTGGTCCCGATGAGCACAGCAGTGGCTCGAATCCTAGATGGCCTCCGCTCAGTCGGTGGTTTGCAAGGAAAAGACATCGCGAATATCGTCGATGTATCGACCGCCACCGTTTCGCGGTGGTCGAAGGGTAGTGGAACGCCGAATCTCCACACCCAGACTGTCATTGCCGATTTGCGTTATGTTGTGGACCGCCTATCGGATTTTTACACCTCTGACGAAACTCGGCTTTGGCTGCACTCACGGCACCCTCTTATGAATGGAGAGAGGGCAATCGACTTAATCAATTCGGATCGGACCGAAGAGGTCTTGGCAGTGATTGAACGATTGGACGCAGGGGCATACGTTTAATCAAATGGCTATTGAACGGCGCGCACGAGACATTGAGCTTCTAGATGCGCTAGATGCACATGCTGGCGTACCGTTTGAGGGTGACGTTTGGCGCATCGTAAGGGCGGAGCGCGATGCGCTGGAAGGCTCAGCCTCAAAGGCGCGCTGGGACCCTGGCTCGTTTGATGTCCTCTACACCTCCCTTGCGAAAGAAGGTGCTCTCGAAGAGATTCATTTCCATCTGAGTCGCCAGCCGGTTTTCCCTTCCAAAATTCAGTCTGTAATACACAAGATCAGTGTTCGAACATCGCGTACGCTGAAGCTCGCGGACCTTTCGGCACTGGCCGCTTTAGGTATCATGCCGGAATCCTATGGCGATTTGACATATGGTCGGAGTCAGGAAATCGGGGATGCGGCGTTCTTTTTGGGATTTGACGGCATTTTAGCGCCAAGCGCACGTTGGCCATGTCAAAATCTAGTCCTGTTTCTCGATCGATTGGAGCCTCAGGATCTATCAGTTATAGAATCGGAACCTGTCGATTGGACCGCGTGGCGCAAATCCCGCCAACAGAGATGACGCCCCTTCAACTGTTGTGGGCGCACTGATATCCAGGAGTGCGATTGAACAGGACAGTGGGCCCGCGTGAGGTCGCATTCCGAACTTGCATCCAGCCAAAGTGCGTTCGATAGGACGCGTTACAGTCCGCATCATCGGCGCGCTTGGGCAGGGAATCGGGCCTGCCCATGCTGGGCCCACTTAACCCTTGATCGTTTCGCGCTGTGCGGCTGGATGCGGCTCTGCCCTTAGCTGTCGTTGCAACCCAACGAATGCTTCTAGCAATCTGCCCTCGAACTCGGGGCTTGGCTTCGCCGGGCTTTAGCAAGCCGGGGGATCAATCCGGCTTGTGTTCGCATTGGCAGCCGCATTGATGAGTGTTTTGCGAGTACGGACAGTTTCTTCGAGGAATGAAGCCGCAGAGGCATAGAGCTGAGCATAGATAGCGGACATGCTATGATACCGATCGACCACCGCTGAGTTGGACGATCCGGAATGGCGGCTGTAGCGCTCAAATATCTGACAAGCGGAGGTTCCCGGTGGGGGTCGGTTCGAGCGATATCGACCAATCCAAGCCAACTTAACCTGAGTGGATGCGGGTCCGTTACTGACACAACCAGACGCTGACGTGAACATTTCCAAACGCCCGCAGCCTTGCGACTCCGCCTCTGATGACGATCACTAACGCGGGCTTGATGCCTGCGCAAAAGTGCGTTGAAGGTTGCCGCCCGACTTTATACTAGCACCGGGTTGGTTACTTCAATCGCCACGCGCTCGGCAACCGCGCCCAGCAGATCGCATAAAGATAGATCGTCAGGAATTTGAGCCGCAATGAATTATCGCCATTCCTTTCATGCAGGCAATAGCGCCGATGTCGTGAAGCACAGCTTGCTGATCGCCCTCGTGTGTGCCTTGCAGCAAAAAGAGAGCGCGCTGACCCTGATCGACACCCATGCCGGCTGCGGACTGTACGACCTCTGTGGCGACGAGGCCCAACGGACCGGCGAGTCAACGCAGGGCGTGCTTCGGGCCATTGCCGACCTAAACCCCTTGCTGGACGACTACCGCGCCGCGGTACAGGCGGTGAATACTGGGGCCGAGTCACTCCTCTACCCCGGCTCGCCGCGAATTCTGGCGCAGCTTTTGCGCCCGCAGGATTCCCTGATCCTGAACGAAAAACATGCCCAAGACGCCTATGCTCTGCGCGGCGTGATGCGCGGTACATCCGCTGCCGTGCATGAGCGCGACGCCTACGAGCTCTGGCTGGCGATGCTGCCGCCTCGAACGCCCCGCGGCGTGGTGGTGGTCGACCCGCCTTACGAGCAGACGGACGAACGCGAACGTGTCACAGCCACCCTCGCCGCCGCATGCCGCAAATGGGCACATGGCGTGACGGTGATCTGGTACCCGCTGAAAGACCGCGCCACGCATGGGCGGTGGAAAGAGAATCTGCGCAAGCTCGGCATCCCCAAGTTCCTGGGGGTGGAGCATTGGTTGTACGATGGCGATCAGCCTGGCATCTATAACGGAGCGGGGCTCTTCATCGTTAACCCGCCCTACGCCTTCACCGAAGGGCTGCCGCCGCTTCTGGAAGCCCTGCGCGCCGCGCTGGCGCCGGAGGGACATAGGGGCGAGATCACAGCCGATTGGATACCCATGCTTGGCCGACATAGCTGATAAGGCAAAAGCATGATTGAAAAGCAGCTGTCACCCGAATGGGTTTAAACAGAGTCCGTTTTGCCGCCTCGACTGGTGTACTGCCGCGGATCGCCAAAGAAACGAATGTCCGCAATCAAGGCATTTCTGGCGGTAACCGCAACGGTCCATTTCGGACCGACGTAAGTCTATGCAGCGAAACCAGTCATCAGCTTAAACGCCTCCTCCTCAGAGACCACTTCGGCATATTTGGCCTGCAGGTCGAACAGGTTGGCCGCATGCGGTTCGGGATGGCGGTCACCGCAAGCCTCACGTACGACGAAAGGCAGGAAGCCGCTCTGGCAGGCGTCTAGCGCCGTTGCCCTGACACAACCCGAGGTCGAGAAGCCGCAGATCAGCAAGCAGTCGATCCCTTGGGCCGTCAGTGTCGCGGCCAGAGAAGTGCCGAAAAAGGCAGAGGCATACTGCTTCGTCACGACCAATTCGCCGGGCTGTGGCTGAAGCGTAGGCGGAAAAGCCCCCATCGGCGAGCCGCGATCGAAAAGTTTGAGTGCGGGCACCTTGCGATAGAAAATCCCGCCATCGCCGCCGCCCGGCTCATATATAACATTGGTGAAGATCACCGGCACGCTGGCCGCACGGGCGGCAGCTGCAAGCCGCTCGCAGCTTGCCAGTGCATCTTCAACCCCAGCGTAAAGCGGGCAAGTGGGATCAAGATAGGCTTGAACCACATCGACGATGAGCAAGGCCGGACGCTGGCCGAAGGGCAGGCGCCCGTCAAATGCACCGCGATAGTTTGCCTCCGTGTCTTGCTCCCCGAATGCCATTAGATCACGCCTGCCGAGGCCAGTTGATCCAACGCGGCCGCATCTAGGCCGAGCAGTTCGCCATAAACCTCCGCATTGTGTTGCCCGACCTTTGACGGGGCGGGGCGGCGGATCGTGCCGGGGGTGACAGAAAACTTGGGAAAGGCATTCTGCATCTTGAGCTTGCCGAATCGTTCAGTCTCTACATCGATAATCGCCTCGCGCGCCTTGAAATGGGGATCCGCGAGCATCTCTGGTGCGCGATAGACGCGGCCGGCCGGAATCGAATTGGCGATCATCAGGGCATCGACCTCATCGACTGTTAGCGTTTGCGTCCAGTCGTTGATCAGGTTGTCGAGCTCGGTCTGGTTCTCACCGCGAGCAACATGCGTGGCATACCGCGGATCGTCACCCAACTCGTCGCGGCCCATGGCACCAGCCAAGCGCTTCCAGAGCGAATCCTTGTTAGCCCCGATCATGTATTCGCCGTCCCTGCACGAATAGACGTTCGATGGCGCGATGCCGGTGAGGACTGACCCCGAGCGTTCGCGGATCAGCCCCATGCGGTCGTATTCGGGAACCAATCCCTCCATCACCTGCAGCACGCTCTCGTACAGCGCCGCATCGATCACTTGCCCCTGGCCAGTGCAGTTGCGGTGATGCAGCGCGGCGAGAACGCCCATGCAGCCATAGGTGGCGGTCAGCGTATCGCCGATCGAAATGCCCATGCGGCTGGGCGGTCGGTCAGGCTCGCCAACGATGTAACGCCAGCCGCCCATGGCTTCGCCGATGCCGCCGAAGCCGGCGCGATCGGAATAGGGACCAGTCTGGCCATAGCCTGACATGCGCGCGACGATCAGTCCTGGTTGCTCGGCGATGAGTACCTGCGGATCAAGGCCCCACTTCTCCATTGTGCCGGGTTTGAAGTTCTCGATCACGATGTCGGCATGGGCGATCAGTTTGCGCACTAGCGCCTGGCCTTCAGGGACGCGCATATTGGCAGAGACCGAACGCTTGTTGCGTGCGATAACTTCCCACTGCACCTTTTCGTCGCCCTGTCCCCAGTCGCGCATCGGGTCGCCGGCCACGGGCGGCTCTACCTTGATGATGTCCGCCCCCATGTCGCCCAGCAGTTGGCCGCAGAACGGCCCAGCGAGCAGCTGGCCCAGCTCTACGACACGGATGCCACCAAGTGCTCCAATGCTGACCATTGGCGTTACTCCGCCGCTTCGAGATGCGGCCAGACAGGCTGGATCGGCGGGGCAAGACCAGTTTCGGCCTGACAGTTGGCACGCAGGATATCGATGCCGGGGCCATAGTCGAACAGCGGAAGCTCGCCGCGTCCGGCACGCAGTTCGGCACGCAGAGCCTCGGTCGCTACCGCATCGACCTCACCGTGATCGTTGGCAACCACGCCATAGGCGCGGGCGCCCGCCGCAGTGACCAGTCCTTGCGTGATTTCCAGCCCGACCAGCGCCGGATCGCGGGCCAGCGGGTCACCCCAGCCGCCACCGCCCCAGGTGATGAAATGAAGCTGGTCACCCGTTTCGACTTCTACGTCCTCGACTTTGTTGCCGACAATGATCTCGGTGCCGTCTGCCTTTTCAAGGATCTTGCGCGCCCGCGCGCCCGGGGCGCCGCCGTTGACGCCCCAGGGCGGCACGAACCAGCGGTCGTCGTGGATTGAGATCGTGCCTGGCGCGAGAAAGCGGTAGGTCATGCGGATGCCGTTGCCACCCCGGTGCAGACCGGCGCCGCCGCTGTCGGGCTCGGTCTCGTAACGCTCGATCATCATTGGGAAATAGCGCTCAAGGAACTCGTTGGGCACGTTGGTGAAGCCTGGCCACAGTGAGTGGCCATCCGGCCCGTCGCCGAGCGGACGCCCCGGGATGCCACCGAAACCGATCTGGAACAGCTGGAACCATTCGTTGCCCTTGCCGGGGCGTGTGTCATTGCCCGAATAGAACAGGTGCGGGCTTGAGCTGAAGCCAGCGGCATTGAGGAATTCCGGGGTCTTCTGCCCCAGCAATCCGCCCAGGATATCGAAAATCCGCCCGAGCGCATGGGTGCGACCCGAGAGGGCTGCGGGGAACTTAGGCTTCAGTAGGCTGCCCTCGGGAATGCGCACATCGATCAGGTCATAGAACCCGTCGTTGAAAAGGATCTGCGGATCAAAGACCATGATCATGTAGATGCCGAAGAACATCTTGAACATGTTTTCATTCAGGAAAAAGTTGATCGAGGCGCTCGATTGCGGGTCGGTCCCGGTGAAGTCGAGGATAACCTTCTCGCCCTCGCGCCACATTGTGCAACGAATGCGATAGGGTCCGTAACCCATGCCATCGTCGCAGAGGTAGTCCTCGAAACTAACAGGCTCTTCGGCCACTGCCATGCCGATCAGCGACTTCATGGCGCGGTGGTTGCGTGCCAGCAGTTCCTGCGTTGCGGAGACATAGACATCGTCGCCAAAGCGGTCGGCCATCTCGATCACCCGGCGCGCAGCGACGCGGCAGGAGGCGATCAGGGCGTTGAGGTCTGCCTGACACCAATCGGGCTTGCGGGTCTGGTGCATGACGAGCTTGACCAGATCTGCGTTGTATTCGCCCTTCTTCCATATCTTAACTGGCGGCACGCGCACGCCTTCCTCGAAGATGGAGTGTGCCTTGATCGGCATCGAGCCGACAACC
>CANGBE010000081.1 GCA_947451875.1 Sphingomonadaceae bacterium
CCTTCAGTTGCTCAAACTGCCTGATGGCACAGTTCGGGTGCTGGTCGAAGGCCATCAGCGTGCCAAGCTGGTGCGGGTTGGCGAAGAAAGCGGCACGCTGGTTGCGCAGGTTGAGAAAATTGAGCCGGTGACTGCCTCAGGCAGCGAAGTTACCGCGATGATGCGTTCGGTTGTCGATCAGTTCGGTGAATACGCCAAACTCAACAAGAAGCTCTCCGCTGATGCCGGGGCCAATTTCGCCGAGATCGTTGATGCAGGGCTGCTTGCCGATGGTGTCGCCGCGCAAATCGGTGCCAAAGTTGCTGACAAGCAGGCGATGCTCGGCGAAGCCGATCCGCTGAAGCGCATGGAAATGGCCCTGGCCTTCATGGAGGGTGAGCTTGGGGTGCTCCAGGTAGAGCGTAAGATCCGTGGCCGCGTGAAGCGCCAGATGGAAAAGACCCAGCGCGAATATTACCTCAACGAACAGCTCAAGGCGATCCAGAACGAACTGGGCGGCGGCGATGGTGATGACACCAACGAGATTGCCGAACTGCAGGCCAAGATCGATCAACTCAAACTCTCGAAGGAAGCCAAGACCAAGGCCAACGCCGAGCTCAAGAAGCTGAAAACTATGCAGCCGATGAGCGCCGAGGCGACGGTCATCCGCAATTACCTCGATGTCCTGCTCGGCCTGCCCTGGGGCAAGAAGAGCAAGCTCAAGCGCGACATCACCAAGGCACAGGACGTGCTCGATGCCGATCACTATGCGCTGGAAAAGGTCAAAGACCGGATCGTCGAATACCTTGCGGTGCAGGCGCGGACCAACAAGCTGAAGGGTCCGATCCTGTGCCTCGTCGGCCCTCCGGGCGTGGGCAAGACCTCGCTAGGCAAGTCGATCGCCAAGGCCACTGGGCGCGAATTCATTCGCCAGTCGCTGGGCGGGGTGCGCGATGAAGCCGAAATCCGCGGCCACCGGCGCACCTATATCGGCTCGCTGCCGGGCAAGATTGTGACCAACCTGAAGAAGGCCGGCACCAGCAACCCGCTGTTCCTGCTCGATGAGATCGACAAGCTGGGTCAGGACTATCGCGGCGATCCGGCATCGGCCCTGCTCGAAGTACTCGATCCCGAACAGAACGCGAAGTTCCAGGACCACTACCTTGAGGTCGATTTCGATCTTTCGGACGTGATGTTTGTCTGCACGGCCAACAGCCTGAACCTGCCGCAGGCGCTGCTTGATCGCATGGAGATCATCCGGCTTGAAGGCTATACAGAGGACGAGAAGGTCGAGATCGCACAGCGCCATCTGATCGAAAAGCAGGTGGCAGCGCACGGCCTGAAGAAGGGTGAGTTCACCCTGACTGAGGAGGGCTTGCGCGATCTGATCCGCTATTACACCCGCGAAGCCGGTGTCCGCACGCTGGAGCGCGAGATTGCGCGACTGGCGCGCAAGAGCCTGCGTCAGATCCTTGAGGGCAAAATCAAGGCCGTAACCATCACGCCGGAAAACCTCGCCGATTTCGCCGGGGTGCAGAAGTATCGCCATGGAATGTCGGACGACGAGGCGCAAGTTGGTGCCGTAACCGGCCTAGCCTGGACCGAAGTTGGCGGTGAACTGCTGACCATTGAAAGCGTCACCGTGCCGGGTAAGGGCGCAGTGCGCACGACTGGCAAGCTGGGCGAAGTGATGAGCGAAGGTGTGCAGATGGCCTTCAGCTTCGTAAAGGCCCGCGCGCCCGCCTATGGCATCAAGCCTTCGGTGTTCAATCGCAAGGACCTGCACATCCATTTGCCCGAAGGCGCGGTGCCAAAGGACGGCCCGAGCGCCGGTGTCGGCATGGTCACGGCAATGGTTTCTACGCTCACCGGCATCCCGGTGCGGGCTGACATTGCCATGACTGGCGAGGTCACGCTGCGTGGCCGGGTGCTGGCGATCGGCGGTCTTAAGGAAAAGCTGCTAGCGGCCCTGCGCGGCGGCATCAAGACCGTGCTGATCCCCGAAGAGAACCGCAAAGACCTCGCTGAAATTCCGGCGAACGTCAAAGCTGGTCTGGAGATCATACCGGTGAGCCACGTCGACGAAGTGCTGGCACGGGCACTGGTTGCCAAGCTTGAACCGGTCGAATGGACCGAGGCAGATGACCTCGCCAGCCAGCCGGTGAGCACCCTTCCGGGAGCGTCGACAACGGCGCACTGATTCTTGCTGCACTGCGGCGAATCACGCCGCATTGTGGCAAGATTGTCCGTGCTGCGAATATCAAGTGGCAGATCATCGTCAAAATGGCGAAATTTCGGGGATAATCGGTGCTTTCGGCCTGTTTTCGGCTTTGACAGTGCAAACAAAAGCCGCTTAATTCCGGGCACTTTGAGGCGGCTCAAAGAATCATAGATGTCCACATTAGGTAGGGGGTTCCCAAGATGAACAAGAACGAATTGATCGGTGCAGTTGCAGATGCAAGCGGCCTGACACGTAGCGATGCCACCAAGGCTGTTGAAGGCGTATTCGATGCCATCACTGGCGCTCTGAAGAAGGGTGATGAAGTTCGCCTCGTTGGCTTCGGCACTTTCTCGGTTGCCAAGCGCAAGGCATCGACCGGTCGCAACCCGCGCACCGGCGAAGCAATGTCGATCAAGGCATCCAGCCAGCCTAAGTTCAAGGCCGGCAAGGGCCTGAAGGACGCCGTGAACTAAGACAGCGCCTTACGGGCGGGCCTTACGCCTCAGGCCCGTCAGGAATACCCGATATCGGGACAGAAACGCCGCATCCGATCACTCGGGTGCGGCATTTTTGTTTGGCGCAAGTCCCCCTCCCGCAGGCGGGAGGGAAGCAGGATCGATCTATTTACCGAGTCGAACCAGCGCCATCGGCGCTGCCGCAGCGCGGGTGTTGACCTGCCAGGTCAGGCGCTGGCCTGAAGGATCGGCTTGCGGGCCCTCATCGGTATTGTTGGCGAGGATTGTACCGTTAGTTGTCAGGGTGAATTGGCCATCGGGAACGGGGAATTTGGGCCCAGCCTTATCGCCGCCATTTTCGCCATCCTTACCTGCGGCCTCGCTCGCGCCCATCGCTGCACCCATCTGCATCAACTGCGTGAAGGGCGAGCCTCCAGCACTCGGCGCAAATCCGGGCGCATCAACGCGCACCGTACCATCGCTGCGGCGCGACAGCTGGACAAAAGAATTGGCCATGGTGAAGCGCTCAATGGTCGGGAAAACGAAATCGTGGTCTAGTTGGCCGGAAATGGCGAAATCGACATCGAACAGGCCGTCGCCCTTGTAGATTACCGAACGGAAGCCGGCCTGACGGCGCAGGCGGGCGGCTAAGTCTTCGGCGGCCTTTGGGTCTGAAGGATCAATGCCGCCAAGGAAGGTCTTGGCCATATCGGCATCCTTCTTGGCCTTATCGGCAGCTGCCTTCTGCTCGTCCTGCCATTCCTTTTTCTGGCCCGCAATTTCGGCAGCGGTGCATTTGCGCTCTTTGGCATCATCATCGTAACAGGGAAGCGGGGCGAAGGCCTTTTTCTCGGACTTGCTGCTGGCGGCCCCCATTTCGCCGAGCTTGCTCAGCGCCAGCAGATAGATCTCGCCCTTTTAGGTAAAGCTGAACTGCCCGCCACTGCGCATATCGAGCGAAGAGCTGAATTTGCCGGGGCTTAGCAAGCAGGCTGAGAGCATAGCTGCCAAAGCCGTGACGACGATGGCTGCACCAATCCGCTTGATCATGGCAAATTCTCCTCTGGTTTTGGGCCTAACTCCGCGTCGCAACGGCATAGAGTGCGATTGCAGCAGCATTCGATACGTTCAGGCTCTCCATTGCTTCGCTGATCGGCAGCCGGGCGAGCGCATCGCAGTGTTGGGTGATGTTATGCCGCATGCCTTCGCCCTCTGCGCCGAGCACCAGCGCGACTGGACCACTGGGCAGCGCCTCGGCCAGTGTCGATTCTGATCCGCCAGCGAGGCCGATCCGCCAGTATCCGGCTTCGGCCACTTCTTCGAGCGCGCGGGCGAGGTTTACCACCCGCACCCATGGCACCACTTCGAGCGCCCCAGAGGCCGACTTGGCGACAACGCCCGATTCGGGTGGGGCATGGCGGTCTTGAGTCAAGATGGCGCAGGCATTGAACGCCGCAGCCGAGCGCATGATTGCGCCGACATTGTGCGGGTCTGTGACTTGATCCAGCACGACCAGTGGCCGGGCAGGGTCGCCATGCAGCACGTCTTCCAGAAACACATCTTCCAGCGCATCGCATTCGAGCACCAGCCCCTGATGCGGGGCATCGCGGGCAACCAGACGGGCGAGATCGAGCGGCTGGGCCCATTCAACCTTGAAGTTTTCCGGCAGTTCGCCGTTCAGCGATGCTACGGCTTCACGTGTAGCCCACAACTTGCGGTGGTTGCGCTCGGGGTTCATCAGAGCGGCTTCAACCGCGTGGCGGCCCCAAAGTCTTACTGCGCCTGCAGAGGCACGTCCGCTGCCGCGACCACCCTGCATGCGGCCTGCGCGCCCGCGCAAAGCGCCTTTGCGCCTGCCTGCATCGCGTTCGCCACTATCAACTCGCTTGTTCATTCAACACCCGATCATTCAAATTCATTCTCGCTCATGCCTGTCACCCCATTGACAGGCAAGCCCTGCTTCGCCATTGGCCCGCCTCTCGGCTGGAAGGCTCCGTGGATGGAGCCAATTTGCGGGGTAACCCGCCTCCAGCAAGCTGGTGTGGACAGGTGGCCGAGTGGTTAATGGCAGCAGACTGTAAATCTGCCCGCGAGAGCGTACGCTGGTTCGAATCCAGCCCTGTCCACCACCAACTTCTTCGCCGGCAACCGCCCGGCCCCGTAGAAATCTAGCAAATCCGCCACTATATTGCCTGCGCAGGCTCGCTGGCACTCGCGGCGGTTCGCCTGCAACCGATGGGAAGTGTGGGCGAGGTGTGGGCGAGAATTCGCTTACGCCCACACTTTGATCCCCCGATGTGGGCGAAGAAAGTGTGGGCGTAGGACATGGGCAAGCTGACAGCGGTGGCCGTAAAAGCGGCTTTAGCGAATCCGGGCACCTATCAGGACGGCGAAGGCTTGTTCCTGAAAGTGGACAAGCGCGGGGGGGCAGCATGGAAATTGCGCCTGCAACGTGACGGCAAGCGGACCGATTACGGCCTTGGCAGCGCCAAGCTGTTGTCGCTGGCCGATGCACGGGAAAGGGCGAATCAATACCGCAGGGCGATCAAGGTCGAGAAGCGCGACGTGCTGGCGGAGAAAAAGGACGAGGCCGCTGCCAAGGTGACGTTCCGCGAAGCCGCGCGCCAGTATCATGAAGAAAACGAGGCTGGGTGGAAAAGCGACATCTACACTCGCCAGTGGTTGGCCAGCCTTGAGAATTACGCCTTCCCGAAAATTGGGAATCGTCCGGTTGGCGGCATCGCCTCCGCCGACATTATCGCCGTGCTGTCGCCGATCTGGCAGGCGATCCCGGAAACCGGGCGACAGGTGCGAAACCGAATTTGCGCCGTGCTGGATTATGCCCACGCCAAGGGGTGGCGTTCCACCGAAGCGCCTTCGGGGAATGGGAGCCTGAAAGCCGGGCGTGGTCTGCCTCGGCAAGTCAAGACGCGGGAAAATCGCAAGGCCATGCCCTATATGGCGGTGCCTGTCTTCCTGACAGCATTGCGGCGCAAGCCATCGTATGGCCGCCTTGCCCTTGAACTGCTGATCCTGACCGGCGTGCGCTCGCAGGAGGTCCGGTTGGCGACATGGGCCGAATTTGACCTGCAAGCCCGTCTGTGGACGATTCCCGCCGATCACATGAAGCGGGCCAAGGCGCACATTGTGCCCTTGTCTGACACGGCTTTGGCGGTGCTGGCGAAGGCGCAAGCGTTGAAGCTGGAAGGGAGCGAGCATGTATTCCCCGGCATCGGCGGGGATGCCATGTCAGACATGACGCTCTTGAAGGTGCTGCGCGACATGAGCGAACCGTTCCACGTCCACGGCTTTCGTTCCACCTTCACCGATTGGGCGGCCAACGAGGGATTCCCGGATGCCGTTGTGGAAGCGGCGCTGGCGCACAAGACCCCTGACGCGGTGCAAGCCGCCTATCGTCGCACGACTTACCTTGGAACGCCGGGCCAGCCGGGGCAGCGGGTCAAGCTGATGGACGCATGGGGGCAGTATTGCACCGCCAAAGCGGCAGGGGGTGCTGATGTTGTGGCGGCCAGCAAGGGGACGAAGGGCAAGTGACTAGAGCGCCAGCCCGAGGAAGAGGGCGTCCAGCCAAGTCGCATGAGGCTTCGCCGATGTTCCGCACGGGGGCTTCGTCGCTGGACGAACTTCCTGACCTATTGGATGACTTGCTAACCGTGCCAGCGGTTGCAGCACTGCCTGAGGATATGCAGCGGCGGCTTGTCGTGCTGGTTTTGGAAGCACTTGCTGGTTATCGTTGCGCCCGTGCGGTGCGGGGTATCTGGCACCCTGTCACCGACGTTGACGGCACTGTCGCCGGGCTGGCGCAAGATATGCCACGCGGTCGTCCGCCGAAACTCGAAGTTGCGCCCTTCGTGGAAGATTGCGTGGCCGCGTGGGCAGAGGTGACGGGCGAGCGGGTTGAAGTGTGGTTTGACGATGCCAACGAATCTCCGTCAGTTACAATGCAAATCGCCAGTGCCGCATTGGGTGGCAGAGGTGATGCCGTCAGCGAATCCGGTTTGAAGAAGTGGGCGCGGAAAGCGAGCGAAGTGCGGCGCAAGAACGCCGGTTCTCAGGCCTGACGATTTTCCCGGAATTATGGGTCC
>CANGBE010000082.1 GCA_947451875.1 Sphingomonadaceae bacterium
AGGCAATCACCACCAGCACCGGCAGCTTGGTATCCCAGATCAGATCATTCCAGATCCGCACATTCACCGGCGTCCAGTTGTTGATCGAAAAGACCAGCAAGGCGATCAGCACCACAACCCAGACGACCGTTCGGATGACTTGCATGGCAATAGGCCCCTATCCGTTGGTTCTTTCGAGGGATGCTAGGCGGGAACGGTGGGGATTGGAAGGGGGCAAGGTGTGGGGACTTTACTCCCCGAACACCCGCGCGAAAATCACGTCGATCGCCTTGAAGTGGTAATCGAGGTTGAACTTGTCCTCCAGCTCCGCCGCAGACATCACCGCGCTGACTTCTGGATCGGCTTTCAGCAGTTCGAGCAGCGAGAGTTGGCCGTCACTTTCCCAAACCTTCATCGCGTTGCGCTGGACGAGGCGGTAGGAGGCATCGCGCTCCAGCCCGGCTTGGGTCAGCGCCAGTAGCACCCGCTGCGAGTGGACAAGGCCGCCCATCTTGTCGAGGTTCTTCTTCATCCGCTCGGGGTAGATCAGCAGTTTGTCGACCACGCCGGTCAGGCGGGCTAGTGCGAAATCAAGCGTGATCGTCGCATCCGGCCCGATAAAGCGCTCCACCGACGAGTGCGAGATATCGCGCTCATGCCACAGCGCGACGTTTTCCAGCGCCGGGGTTACGGCCGAGCGAACCACGCGGGCGAGGCCGGTGAGGTTTTCGGTCAGCACCGGGTTGCGCTTGTGCGGCATGGCCGAGCTGCCCTTTTGTCCGGGCGCGAAGTATTCCTCCGCCTCCAGCACTTCGGTGCGCTGCAGGTGGCGGATCTCGATGGCGAGGCGCTCGATCGAGCTGGCGATCACGCCGAGTGTGGCGAAATACATCGCATGGCGGTCACGCGGGATCACTTGGGTGGAGACCGGCTCAACGCTTAGCCCAAGCTTCTCGGCGACATATTCCTCAACCGAAGGATCGATATTGGCGAAAGTGCCGACCGCGCCGGAAATGGCGCAAGTGGCAATTTCGGCGCGCGCCGCAACGAGACGGGCGCGGCAGCGGGTGAATTCGGCATAGGCTTCGGCCAGCTTCTTGCCGAAAGTGGTCGGCTCGGCGTGGATGCCGTGGCTGCGGCCGATGGTGGGGGTGTACTTGTGCTCCAGCGCGCGGCGCTTGATCGCTGCGAGCAGAGCATCGAGATCGGCGAGCAGAATGTCTGACGCCTGCGCCAGCTGGACCGAGAGCGTGGTGTCGAGCACGTCGGAACTGGTCATGCCCTGATGCATGAACCGCGCCTCGGGTCCAACCTGCTGCGCAACCCAATCGAGGAAGGCGATCACGTCATGCTTTGTCACCGCCTCGATGGCGTCGATGGCTTCAACGTCGATCCTTGGATTGGTTGCCCACCAGTCCCACAGCGCCTTGGCGCCCGATGGTGGGACAACGCCCAGCTCGCCCAGCTTCTGCGTGGCGTGGGCCTCGATCTCGAACCAGATCTTGTAGCGCGCTTCCGGCTCCCAGATAGCCGTCATCGCGGGGCGGGAATAGCGGGGGACCATGGTTTGACTCCTGTGGGGCTGTTGCAGGGGCCGCTAGGGGGAGGGCCAGTGGAAATCAAGCGCAGTCTCCCCGCTGACTGCCCCGCGCGCATCAAATCGCCGCTCAGTAATGTTTCCGCGCCCGCTGTGGTCGACTGTGACCACAGTTGAACAGCGCGTGCCGTAAACAGCATCGCGGATGAACACGCCCGAGAGGCGCGGTTCGGGGGCATTGCTGGTAAAGGGGCCTGGGCCATCGCCGGGACTGTCTTGCGGGCTCTCGTCGCGCAGCGCGCTGAACAGCGGGGCGGGATCATCGTCGCCTGCCTCGATCCAGCCTTTCAGGTGGGTGCAAAGCCGCTTCGTTTTTGGCCAAGCCGGGATGAATGTGCCGTTTGACAGGCCGTGGACGCCGGGGGGCAGCGGGGTCCGGTTGGCATCGGGATAGTTGCCGAGCAGGGTGGCGTGGCCGTTCAGGTCGGCTACAGCCAAGTTGAATGGGTTATAGCGCGTCAAGTCTATGGCCTGCGGATCATCACCTTTCAGCAGGCCGGTAACCAGCCCGCCTCGGCTCGGGCGGTCGGGCTTGGGATAGCCCTCGACGCGGAAGTTGGTGACGAGCACCAGCCTGCCTGCTTCATGCAAGCCAAGCCATGTGCCGCCGCCCACCAGATCGCGCCCGGCGGTAATGCCGCTGCCGTCATCCCATGCGGCGAGCGGCGCGGCCTCGCGAGCATGGTATTCATCGCGGTTGGCCGCGACCACCAGCGCCCAGCGCGGGTGCGCGTTCAGGGCCAGTGCGGCTATGCACACTAGATCAGCCCCTTCGCTTTCAAACTCACATGCCCCTGCCGCCCGATGATCACGTGATCGTGCACGGTGATGCCGAGAAGGCGCCCGGCTTCGGCGATGCGATTGGTCATCTGGATATCGGCGCGACTGGGTTCGGGGGAGCCGGAGGGGTGGTTGTGGACGAGGATCAGCGCCGCCGCACCCAGATCCATCGCGCGGCGGATCACTTCGCGCGGGTGGATCGCAGCTTCGTCTAGGCTGCCTTCGTTCTGGACCTCATCGGCGATCAGGCGGTTGCGAGTATCGAGATAGAGCACCCGCACCCGCTCAACCGTCAGGTGGGCCATGTCGATCATCAGGTAGTCGATCAGCGCCTGCCACGACGAGAGGATCGGCTGGTCCTTCACCCCGGCCCGGGCGAGGCGGCGGGCTGAAAGCGCAACTATCTTCATTGCAGCCGCACTGGTCTCGCCCATGCCGGGGTGGTTAGCGAGCGTGCGGGCATCGGCATTCAGTACTCCTGCAAGCCCGCCGAAGCGGTCGATCAGGGTGCGCGCCAGAGGCTTCACATCGCGGCGCGGGATCGCGGTCATCAGCAGATATTCGATCAGCTCATGGTCGGCGAGAGCGTCTTCACCCCCGGCGATCAGACGCGTGCGCAAGCGGGCGCGGTGGCCTGACGAGTCATGACCGCTGCGTTTTGCATCATCGCCAAACAGTTCGCCATAGGCCACCGGTTCATGTCCCCGCAATCAGGCCGCTACCATTGCCTTTCACAAGCCAAGGGCGCAAGTGTAGGATGTAATGGCGGAATTGCTCGACGACGAAATGCCTGAGGGCGAGGCGCTCGACCAAGCGCCGATACGCCGCAAGCGCTGGCCGCGGGTTCTTGGCATTGTCGGAGCTGTGGTTCTCGTCGCGGTTGGCGGTCTGTGGCTGACCAGCAATACTATCGTCGACAACATCATCGGCAGCCAGCTTAAGGACCGGGGGATTGCCGGCTCCTACACGATCGAATCGAGCGGCCTGTCCAGGCAGGTGCTGACCAATCTGGTGATCGGCGATCCGGCCCATCCCGACCTGACGATCGAGCGCGCTGAGGTCACAATCCTGCCGCGCTTCGGCTTTCCGGCGATTGGCGAGATCAAGCTGGTGCGGCCGCGGCTCTATGGCACCTACAAGGGCGCCAAGCTGAGCTTCGGCAGTCTCGACAAAGTGTTCTTCACCGGCAGCAAAGAGCCCATCCGCCTGCCCGATCTTGATCTCAACATCGAAGATGGTCGGGCGCGGATTGTCAGTGATTATGGCGAGATTGGCGCAAAGCTGGGCGGCAAAGGCAACCTGCAGGGCGGGTTCGCCGGAGAGCTGGCAGCGGTAGCGCCCGCGCTGGCCATGTCCGATTGCGCGGCCAAGGATGCCAGCATCTATGGCACGATTACCGTATCCGCCGGACGGCCCCGCTTGCAAGGTCCGGTGCGGCTGGCATCTCTCGATTGCGCAGGCGCTGCCGCCAAACTCGCACAGGCGGGCATTCAGGCCGACGTAACGCTCGATGAAACGCTCGACGGCGGCGATGCCAAACTGTCGCTCAAGAGCGGGGCGGCGGCCTATGGCGGCAACCGCGCGCAAGGTGTCGGCGGCACGCTGGACCTGACCTATCGCAAGGCAGCGCTGACAAGTCGTTATGACCTTGCTGCCCATGGCGTGAGCACGCCGCAACTTTCAGCCGGGTCGCTCGGGGCCAAGGGTATGCTGCGTGCGGGGGCCTCGCCGTTCCATGCCGAAAGCGAAGGGGAGGTCAGCGGTGCGGACCTTATACCGGGGCCTGAACTCGATAAGGCGCTCGGCGCTGCGCAAGCTTCGGCCAAGGGCAGTCTCGCCGAGCCGATGCTGGCCCAGATGCACAGCGCGCTGGTGCGCCAGTCAAAAGGATCGCGGCTGGCGGCAGACTTTGTGGTGCGGAGCAAGGATAGCGGCACCACGCTGGTTATCCCCAAAGGGCGGGTAACGGGCGGGAGTGGGGACGTGTTGCTGTCGTTGACGCAGGGCCAGATCCTGGGCGGCAATGGGGCGCCGCTGCGGCTGGCAGGCAACTTCGCCACCGGAGGTGCGGGCCTGCCGCGCATCGAGGGGCGGATGGAGCAGTCAGGCAATGGTACGACGCTGATTCGCGGCTCGATGGCCGAATATCGCGCTGGAACTTCGCGGCTGGCGCTACCCGAACTGGCACTGGCGCAGGCGCGTAATGGCACTTTGGGCTTTACCGGACGGGCTTTGGCCAGTGGTGCGATTCCCGGTGGATCAGGGGCGGGCGGTTCGGTGGAGGGGCTGGACGTGCCACTCGATGGCCGCTGGGAGCCGGGCCGCGCATTCGAGCTGTGGCGCGGATGCAGGCAGGTGCGCTTTGCCAGCCTTGCCTATGCCAAGGTGCGGCTGGAAGGGCGGGCCATATTGCTATGCCCAGTTGGCGGGGCGGCCATCGTCCGCTCTGATGCCAAGGGCATGGCACTATCCGCTCGCGCGCCGGCGCTCGACCTGAGCGGGCAGCTTGGCGATACGGCAATGCATATCGCCAGCGGGCCGGTGATGGTCAGCGGTGCCAAGCTCTCGGCCACGGCGCTGACGCTCACGCTAGGCTCGGGCAAAGTGCCGACGCGGCTGGCCTTCGCTTCGGTTGATACTGTGCCGGGCAAGGGCAAAGGCATGTCCGGCACGTTCAGCGGCGCCATCGGGGCGATAGAATCTGTCCCGTTCGATCTGCAGGATGGCACGGGGCGCTGGCACTTTGAGGACGGACGCCTGGCAGTCAGTGGTATGGGCTTTACCCTGCTCGATTCTGCGCAAGTCGATCGCTTTGCACCGCTGATCGCGCAGGATGCGACGCTTGAGCTGGCCGACAACCGCATCACTGCGCACGCCGCTCTGCGCGAACCGAAAAGCCAGCGCATTGTGACCGAAGTTGCAATCGTCCACGATCTGGGCACGGCAAAGGGCAATGCCCTGCTTTCCGTGCCTGGCATCGTCTTTGACAATGGACTCCAGCCCGCCGCGATCACGCCGCTGGCTGTGGGTGTGGTTGCCAATGTGCGCGGGCGAGTGATTGGTGATGGCCGGATCGACTGGACTGCCGACAAGGTAACATCGCACGGCAAATTTTCCACCGAAGGGCTCGATTTGGCAGCGGCCTTTGGTCCGGTCAAAGGCGTTGCCGGTACGATTGAGTTCACCGACTTGCTCGGTTTGGTCACTGCGCCTGACCAGCAGCTCAAGATCGCCTCGATCAATCCCGGCATCGAAGCCGAGGATGGGCGCATGAGTTTTGCCCTGCTGCCCGATGGCGTGCTGGCAGTGAACGATGCCGAATGGCCGTTTCTGGATGGCAAGATGCGGTTGATGCCAACAACGATGAAGTTCGGTGCAGCAGAGATTCGCCGCTACACGCTCAAGATGGAGGGTATCAGCGCTGCGCGGTTCATCGAGAAGATGGAGCTGGGGAATCTCTCAGCCTCGGGCACGTTCGACGGGCAATTGCCGCTGCTGTTCGATGCCAATGGCGGGCGGATCGAAGGCGGATCGCTGATCTCGCGAGCGCCAGGAGGCAATGTCTCCTATGTTGGTGAGCTGACCTATAAAGACCTTTCCACCATGGGCAATTTCGCTTTCCAGGCGCTGCGCAGCCTTGATTACAAGCGCATGCAGATCTGGCTGGACGGCGATCTCGGCGGGGAAATCGTCGCCAAGGTGCAGTTCAACGGGGTCAGTCAGGGCAAGGGTTCGAAGAGCAACTTCATCACCAAGCAGCTCGCCCGCCTGCCGATCAAGATGAACGTCAACGTTCGCGCACCGTTTTTCGCGCTGATTTCCAGCTTCAAATCGTTCTATGACCCCAGTTACCTCACCCCCTATGTGCAGGAAAAGCTGCGGGCCGAGCAGGACAAGGCGCACGCGAAAGGGCCGCAAAAGCCCGCTGCGGCAAAGCCTGCTCCCGCACAACCAGCCATTCAGCCTGCCGAAAGCGAGAAGAAGCCATGATCCATCCCGAATTGACCGGACGCGCTCGCGCTGTATCAACGATGCCCATGCAAAGTTGTGAAAAGCAAAAGCGGCGTGCGGGTCGTCCCTTCACCGGGGCGGCAATGTTGATGGGCAGCGTGATGGCGCTGACGGCCTGTGTCTCGGTCTCTGCGCCGGACAAGCCGATCGTCATCGAACTGAACATCAATATCAAGCACGAGTTGATCGTCGAGCTGGCGCAGGACGCCAAAAAGACGATCGACGAGCATGGAGATATTTTCTGATGTTTGCCCTTGGAACCACTACGAAGCGCGCCGCCACTGGCCTGGCCGTGCTGGCGCTCGTTTCCGCCTCGGCTGCCTCGGCGCAGCGCGATCCGGCCTATGCCGCCGCACGTGCGAGCGGTGAGGTGGGTGAACGCATGGACGGC
>CANGBE010000083.1 GCA_947451875.1 Sphingomonadaceae bacterium
GCATTTAAATGGCGGTTTTTGGCTAATGAGACGTTCTTCGATCAGAATCGTCGTGGTTGCACTCTGCCTGTTTGCCGGCGGATGTCAGAATGCAGGCGGTGACAAAGCGGGCAAGGATCGAGGACCGCCTGAGGTTGGCTATCGCGTCATGCGCCCCACCACTGTGGTGCTTACCGCCGAGTTGCCGGGCCGCATCAGCGCATTTCAGACTGCCGAGGTTCGCCCGCAGATTACTGGCCTGATCCAGCGGCGCTTATTCACTGAGGGCTCCTATGTCCGGGCGGGGCAGCCGCTCTACCAGATCGATTCAAGCATCTACCGGGCAGCGGCTTCTCAGGCCGAGGCAAATCTGGCCAGCGCTCGCGCAAATGAAGCGGCGGCGGCTGCGCGTGCAGATCGCTACCGACCCTTGGCCGTTGAGCAGGCCATCTCTCAGCAGGACTATACCGATGCGCTGGCAGCGGCGAGGGTAGCGCGCGCTGCGATCAATCAGACCACTGCCGCGCTAAGTGCGGCTAGAACGAACCTACGTTTTACCACCGTCCCGGCTCCGATTTCGGGGCGGATTGGGCGATCGCTCTCAACTGAGGGCGCACTGGTTACGTCAAACCAAGTTGGGCCACTGGCGGTAATTTCGGTGCTCGATCCCGTCTATGTTGATCTGCAGCAGAGTGCTGGCGACCTGCTTCGCCTACGCAAGCTGTTGGCGGCGGGAAGCAGTGCGGCGCCGCTGTCGGCTGAAGTGCGGCTCAAACTGGATGGCGGCAGCGACTATGGCATAACAGGACGCGTTGAGTTTTCGGAAGTAACGTCCGATCCGGCGACCGGCACCGTCACCTTGCGGGCACGTTTCGCGAATCCGCAAGGCCTGCTTCTGCCCGGCATGTTTGTCCGTGCGACATTTGCTCAGGCGAGCCAGGCCGGAGCTTTCCTCGTTCCGCAAGTGGCGCTTACTCGCGATGCCAAGGGTGTAGCTCAGGTCTTTGTTATCGGGCCGGATAACAAGGCAGTTCGTCGCCCAGTTACGACAGAACGCACGCAGGGCGACGCCTGGGTAGTGACTGACGGCCTGAAAGATGGTGACAGGGTCATCACGCAAGGTGTTGGCAAGGTGAAGCCGGGGCAGCCAGTTAAGCCTGTCGCGGAAAATGCGCCAGAAGGCGGCAACAAACCAAAGGGCAGCGTCCCGGGCAAGACGGGCTGATCGCGGCATGTCACGCATTTTCATCGATCGCCCGATCTTTGCCTGGGTGATCGCTATCATCATCATGCTGCTGGGTCTCGGCGGCATTTTTTCGCTGCCGGTTGAGCAATTTCCCGACATTGCGCCGCCGCAGGTCAATATTCGCGCCAACTATCCGGGCGCGTCTTCCGCTACACTAGAGACCAGCGTAACGCAGGTCATCGAACAGCAGCTGACCGGGGTCGATGGCCTGCTCTATTTCAGCTCCACTTCCAGCGCGCGCGGCAGTGTTAACATCACCGCCACATTCGAAAAGGGAATCAACCCTGATATTGCCCAGGTGCAAGTGCAGAACAAAGTTCAGCAAGCGCTTCCACGTCTGCCGCAGGCGGTTCAGCAGCAGGGGGTGAATGTCACCAAGTCTAACCCCGACTTCCTGATGATCATCGGTCTTGCAGATACTACTGACCGACTGACAAATATCGATATCTCGGACTACATGGTCAGCAACTTGCAAGACTCCATTGGCCGAATTGACGGTGTGGGCGAAACCAACGTCTTCGGTTCGCAATATGCGATGCGGATATGGCTCGATCCGATCCGTCTCTCCGGCTATTCGCTGATGCCTACGGATGTAATCTCTTCTATTACTGCACAGAATACGGAAGTCTCTGCCGGCGAAATTGGTGCCACGCCTTCATCGCAAGGTCAGATGCTCAACGCCACCGTTACCGCGCAATCGCGACTTTCAACGCCTGATCAATTCGCCCGAATCGTCGTTAAAACCTTGCCCGATGGCGGGACAGTGCAACTGAAGGATGTGGCCCGCATTGAACTCGGAGCAGAGAACTATGGTGTAAGCAGCCGCATCAATGGGCATCCTGGTGCCGGACTTGCTGTCAATCTGGCGCCTGGCGCGGATGCACTTAAGACCGCTGAACTGGTAAAGCAGGAAGTCGCCCGCCGATCTGCAGATTTTCCGGCTGGAGTAACCTACTCGTTCCCTCAGGACACGACGATCTTCATCAAGAAGTCGATCAAAGATGTCGTCATCACTCTGCTTGAGGCGTCATTTCTGGTGATCGTTGTCATCTTTGTTTTCCTGCAAAGCTGGCGAGCAACGCTGATTCCTGCGGTCGCTGTGCCGGTGGTTTTGCTTGGCACCTTCGCGGTCTTTTCTGCGGCCGGCTTTACTATCAACACTTTGACAATGTTCGGACTTGTACTTGCCATTGGCTTGCTGGTGGACGATGCAATCGTCGTTGTCGAAAATGTCGAGCGACTGATGCGAGAGAATCCGCAGATGACGCCGCGCGAAGCGACCATCCAGTCGATGGGCGAAATTCAGGTGGCCTTGATTGCAATCGCCATGGTGCTTTCGGCGGTGTTCCTGCCGATGGCATTCTTCGGCGGGTCAACCGGAGTTATCTACCGGCAGTTTTCGCTCACAATAGTCTCGGCAATGGTTCTTTCGGTGATCGTCGCACTAGTGCTCAGTCCAGCGCTCACCGCCACCCTGCTAAAGCGTCATGAGGATGAAGACCATACTGGCTTCATGGGGCGCAACAGTTTGCGTATGCGCGAATGGTTTGACCGGAATTTTTCCCGGCTTGTCGCTTGGCATCAGGAACGGGTGACCAGTGTGGTGGACCGCAAGCGCCGGTTCGTCGGAATATATGCGGCCATACTAGTCTTGTTGGTTATCCTGTTCATCCGCCTGCCGACCGGGTTTTTGCCAACCGAAGATCAGGGGCTTGCACAGTTGTCGTTCAATTTGCCGGCAGGTGCCACGCTTGAGCGAACCCGCGGAGCGCAACTGGCCATCGAAAAGCGTCTGCTCAGTCACGAAAATGCCAATATTGAGACTTTGCTGGTGGTTGCGGGCGGCGGCGGTGGCGGACCCGGCGCTCAGAATCTTGGCCGAGGCTTCATCGCACTAAAAGATTGGGATGCACGGCCCGGTGCCGAGAATACAGCCGATGCCATTTCGCGCCGAGTTACCAAAGCATTGTCGAATATGCGGGATGTAGAAGCCTTTGTTACCGTCCCCGGCGCCGTGCGCGGGCTTGGACAATCGTCCGGTTTTACGGCTGAACTTCTCAATTCTGGCGGGCTCAGCCGTGAGCAGTTCACCAAGGTTCAGGGTGATATTATCACCGATGCGCGCGCCGAAGCTGGTTTGGCCAATGTTCGCCTATCAAGCCTACCCGACCAGCCAACGTTGAAGATTGACGTCGATACGCAGAAGCTAGCAGCACTTGGTCTAAATCAAGGCGATGTAAACGCTACGCTTTCCACCGCTTGGGGTGGGCGCTATGTCAACGACTTCAACGATAAGGGCCGGGTAAAGCGCGTCTACGTGCAGGGTGACGCTCCCTATCGTGCCGCGCCTGAAGATCTCGCCAGTTGGCAGGTGCGTGGCAACAGCGGGCAGATGGTGCCATTCTCTGCTTTCTCCAACATTTCCTGGAGCGTTGCGCCAAGTTCCTTGAGCCGGTTTAACGGCATTCCAAATTTTGAGTTCAACGGTCAGGCATCTCCGGGCGCAAGTTCAGGCGATGCGATGAACACCTTCAGCAAGATCGTCGACAAATATCCCGGTGTAACCCTCGCCTGGGCCGGAGCCTCTTATCAGGAGCGCTTGTCTTCAGGGCAGGCTCCGCTGCTGTACGCGGTGTCGCTGATGGTCGTGTTCCTCTGCCTTGCCGCACTTTATGAAAGCTGGTCGATCCCGGTCGCAGTCCTTCTGGTGATTCCGCTCGGTCTTGTCGGCGCGGTCTTCGCCGTCACTCTGCGGGGCTTGCAGAACGATATCTACCTGCAGATCGGTCTGCTAACCACCATGGGGCTTGCGGCTAAGAATGCCATTCTGATGATTGAATTTGCCGATCAGGAGGAAAAAAAGGGCAAGCGCATCATCGAAGCTGCGCTGATGGCTGCCAAGATTCGCCTGCGGCCGATCCTGATGACCAGCTGCTCGTTCATTTTCGGCGTGCTGCCGCTTGCCCTTGCAACAGGTGCAGGTGCGAACAGTCGGATTGCCATCGGCACCTCGGTGATCGGCGGTATGCTTACCGCGACACTGCTGGCCGTGTTTTATATTCCGATGTTCTTCGTGATGGTGCGACGAACCACGCGCGATGCTCTGGCCAAACTCCACCACCGCCACGAAGTGGCGGCAGCAGGGGAGCCGGGCGAATGATTGCGCGGCGTTCACTGATGGCGATCAGCCTTGCCGCGCTGATGCTTGGTGCCTGCTCGATGCAGCCAACCTATGTCAGGACTGAATTGCCGGTGCCGGGCAACTGGCCGGTCGGCGATGCCTATCTGCGCTCAAGCGAAGCTGCGCTGCCAAGCTATAACTGGCATGGCGTCTTTGCCGATCCGCGGCTGCAGGCGCTCATCACGCAGGCGCTTGCCAATAATCAGGATGTCAAACGCGCCGCAGCCAATATCGAGGCGGCGCGAGCGCAATACCAGATCCAGCGATCTGAACTCTTGCCTCAGCTCGACATATCTAGCACCTATCGGCGCTCAGACAGTTCGGGGCCGGCGCAGGATTCATTCGCAGCGCAAGGCAGCATTTCTGGCTATGAGCTTGATCTATTCGGCCGCCTGCGGTCGCTTTCAGGCGCAGCGCAAGACAAGTACTTCGCCAGTGAGGCGGCATCGCGCGCTACCCGGCTGACTCTGGTCTCTGACGCGGTGACGGCTTGGTTGAAATATGCAGCCGACTCGACCCTGCTCACCATCGCCAGCAACACGGCGGCAGATGCGCGCGAAAGCCTGCGGTTGACCAAGCTGCGCCTTGATGGCGGCATCGCGCCGCGGTCTGATATGCGTCAGGCGGAAATCGTCTTGCGCACAGCCGAGGCTGATATAGCGGCACAGACGACTGCCGTGGCGCAAGATGCCAACGCGCTCCGTTTGCTGGTGGGCAGCGACATTGCGCCGGAAAACCTCTCAAACACCATCGGTGATGCGGCGGGTAAGCTGCGCGAAGTTCCGGCAGGGCTGGATTCAACGATTCTGCTGCGCCGCCCAGATGTGCTTGAAGCAGAATGGCAATTACGGGCTGCCAACGCTCAGATCGGCGCGGCGCGCGCTGCCCTGTTTCCTAAGATTAGCCTGACCGGATTACTTGGCTTTGCCTCAACATCGCTGGGTGGCTTGTTCAATTCGGGCAATTTCGCTTGGTCTGCCGGTGGAACAGCGAGCTATCCCATCTTCAATGGTGGCGGCAGTAAGGCAGGTGTTGCCCTGAGCGAGGCGCAGCGCGATGCCGCGTTGGCAAGCTATCGCAAGGCAATCCAGTCCGCCTTCGCCGATGTCGGCAATGCTCTGGCTCGGCGCGGAACCATCGAGGCGCAGGTCGAAGCGGTTTCACAAGGTCGTGATGCCGCTGCAGACAACCTCCATCTTGCGGATTTGCGCTATAAGGGTGGCAGGGACAGCTATTTACAGGAACTGACGGCACGGCAGGCGCTGTATTCGGCAGAGCGCTCACTGGTAGCAACGCAGCTTCTTCGGGCAACAAACCTTGTATCCCTCTACCGTTCACTAGGCGGAGACGCTTCGCTAGGCGACCAGTGAGATTGGCCGACGGGGTGTTTCTGGATTTTGAAAGTATGGTGCCGGCTACAAGATTCGAACTCGTGACCCCCTGATTACAAATTAGAGATAATCCCGACGGTGGTCTGCGGGCATATGGCCGAAAACCTGACTATTTCTGGGGTTTATACCCACCCTTTCCCATTGCTGTCCACGCCAATTCTCGCTACCGTGATTGCTGAGAGGTATCCTAGCAATCACCATGCGTATTACGAAAAGCTCAGTTGACGCGGTCGAGCCGGGCGCGAAGGACCGCCTGCTGTGGGACGATCGGCTGCCCGGCTTCGGCTGCAAGGTCACGCCCAAGGGTTCGAAGGTCTTCGTCTACCAGTACCGACTGGGGGGCAGGGGTTCACCTGTGCGGCGATACACCATCGGCAAGTTCGGGCCGATCACGGCAGAGCAGGCTCGGCGCGAGGCCGAGACGCTAGCACTCAAGGTCGCGCAGGGCGCCGACCCGCAGCGTGTGAAGGTCGAGACGGCGCGCATCGCCATCGATCTAGCGTTCAGCGCCTACGTTGATCGGTTTCACGCCGCTTACCTCACCAAGGAGTGGCCTGCCAGTCAGCGTGATGCGCTGGCGCTGCTGCGCCGCTACGCTGCGCCAGTTCTGGGCAACAAGCCTCTGCCCGAAATTACGCGCAAAGACATCACGGCCGTTCTGGCTGGCGCAGGCGACAAGGTGGCAACTGCCAGCCTTCTGTTTGCAACGCTGCGAAGGATGATGCGTTGGGCTGTCAATCAGGGCGACCTTGAGCGTTCGCCTACGTTCGTCGAAAAACCAATCCAACGTGGGCTGAAGTCATGGAAACAGGCCTCTCGGTCCTAGTCGCAACTATGCGGAACCGACAGCTTAGCGATCCGACCTGACGATGAATCCGGATATGGGCAAGCTGAAGACCCTACGCAGTCGACCGAAGCACCACGGCGATTGAGCCGGCTGA
>CANGBE010000084.1 GCA_947451875.1 Sphingomonadaceae bacterium
GAAAGGCCTGCAGCATGGCCTTGTGGATGCGGTACTGCGCTGTCGCATCGGTCGGCAGGCCCATCGAGAGGTTCTGCATCGGCACGCGCCACCAGGCGGTTGGCGTCATCACCCGGAAATCGAAGGCCCAAGTGCGCTCGTCCTCGGGCAAACCATTACCCAGCATATCGTTATAAGGGTGGCAGTGCAGCCACTTGGCCATCTTGGTGTTGATCTCGCGCCACTCGGCATCGGCCTGCGCCATGCGGGCGTGATTGTCCGTGGTGACGCCCGGCGGCGGCGTAGGGTGCATCACCTCCCAGAAACGCAGCGCCCGGGCATCGGGATCGACCGACATCAGCGCGTGCATCAACGTGGTGCCCGATCGCGGCTCGCCAGTGGCGAACATCGGGCGATCGATCACCTCATCGGCGAGAGGCCAGCGCTTGCGGTCATCGAAGAAGAACAATCGGTCGGTGAGTAGCCAATGGATGTTTTCGGCCGCGGCCAGCCTGCCCGCCTGATCCATCGGGATCGAATTGATATGCGCGACGGCGGCGGCGAAGCGTTCGGGGAAGGTGTCGTCTGCCCAGTCGGACAGGCCGGTTTCTGCTTCTGCGCGGGCGAGGAGGCGGTCGGCGACCAGCTCAATCATTACACATCGCCATCAGCTCGTCCTCAGCCTCGCGCACTTTTGCTGCCGATGCCGCTCCGTATTTCGCCCCTGCCATACCGCCGTAATCCATGAACTTGATGACCTGCATACCGGCATCAACAAAGCCCTTCATCTTCGCCGCGACTTGCCGTGGCGTGCCGACGGGCAGGATGTCGCGGATCGATTGCGGGTCCATCTCGGCGCAGAATTGCAGCATCTTTTCACGGCTAAGTTTCACTGGATCAAAATCCATGATCCCGCGCCAGCCCGGCCCCATCGGGTGGTCGTAGCCGAACTTGCGCAGGTCTTCGGCGGTGAGCATCAGGATGATCGACTTGACCATCGGACGCTCGATCATCTCGGCAACTTCGCCCTCATCGCCGATCAGGCAGATTTGGGTGATGGCCGGGGTGAAATGGCTCATGTCGCGGCCTGCGGCGTCGCCGGCATCCATAATGACTTTCAGCTTTTGCGCGTAGTCTTCGGGCGTCCACGAACCTGCCGGCCACCAACCGTTGGCCTGTTCGCCAGCGATACGCAGCATCCGCGGGCCTGCCGCGCCCAGCCAGATTGGCGGTGCCTTGCTGTCATAAAGCTCGGTATCCATTCGCGCATGGTGCAGCTGGAAGAACTGCCCTTCGAAATTGACCGGACCATCGCTGCGCCACAGCAGCTTGATGACCTTGATCGCCTCTTCCAGCCGCGCGACCGGCTTGTCGAAATCGAAGCCATAAGGGACGGTGTTCTCCAGTTCTCCCGAGCCAAGCCCGAGGATAAAGCGGCCTTTGGAAAGGTGGCTGATGGTCAGCGCGCTCTGTGCCAACAGCGAAGGGTGGCGGCGCACGGTATCGACTACGCAGGTGGCGAGCGGCGTGTTCTTGGTCAGCACGGCAGTCGCTGCTGCCACGGCCATGCCGTCAAGGTGGCGGTGCGGGCTGGGAGAGTGAATCGCGAGGTCGGTAAATTCTGGCGTCCAGATCGAATCGGGCCAGAAGCTGACCATGTGATCGGGCAGCCAGATCGAGTGGTAGCGGCCTGAATCATAGGCCTGCGCCATGTCGATGCCGAGCGGCAATGTGGTGCGCAGGAAAGCGGCGGGCTGGACTCTGATGGTCATTGGGTAGAACCTCTCAGGCGAGAGTGTTCTGCATGGCGGCCTCCGCTGCAAGGGCGATTGCCAACGCTTGTGCGATTAGGTGGCATTCAGTGCGCGCTGAACATGTGTTCAATTTATCATTGACAGCACGGTCGCCCTTGGACAGTTAGGCGTCAAATCGGAAATCGGTATACATTTTGTCGAAAGGGAGAGCCATGACACAGCCGCTTGCAGGAAAAGTCGCGCTGGTAACCGGAGCATCGTCTGGCATTGGTGAGGCAACTGCCGTGGCACTCGCTGCTGCCGGGGCGACTGTCGCCGTTGCGGCGCGCCGGGTGGACCGCTTGGCGGGCCTCGTGACCAAGATCGAGGCGGCTGGCGGCAAGGCGCTGGCGCTCGCCGGGGACATGTCGATAGAGGCTGATGCAGTGAAGGCGGTGGAAGATACCGTCAGCCAGCTTGGCCGCATCGACATCCTGATAAATTCGGCCGGTATCATGGAATCGGGCGGCATTGAGGGGGCCAATCTCGATCTCTATCGCAAGGTGATGGACATCAACTTGATGGGCACTGTTTACACCTGCCAGGCGGCGATCCCGCATATGATCAAACAGGGGGTGGGTGACATGATCACCATTTCCAGCCTTGCGGGCCGCAAGGGCGGGCCAATGACCAACGCCTATTCCGCTTCCAAGCACGCGGTCAATTCTATGACCGATGCGATGCGTCAGGAACTGGGTGACCGCAATATCCGCGTCTCGATCCTGATGCCCGGTGCCACTCGCACCGAAGTGGGCGATAGCATCACCGATCCCAACTGGCGCAAGGCCATTCAGGCGCACGTAGCCAAGGACGGTGCAGTAGAGCCGAGCGAAATTGCCGATACGCTGGTTTTCATGCTCGCCATGCCGCGTCACGTAAACATCTCGGAAATCTGCGTGCGGCCGACCATCGACACGACCGCCTGAGCAAAAATACATCACGGGAGAATAAGACAATGACAGGCAGGCTGCAGGACAAGATCTGCATCATCACCGGTGCCGGTTCGGGCATGGGTAAGGCGATGGCGCATCGCTTCACGCAGGAAGGCGCGAAGGTTATCCTTGCCGATATCAGCGGCAAGCAGGATGAAGTGGCCGCTGCTGTCGGCAACGGCGCGATTGGCGTGCACTGCGATGTTGCTCAGGAAGATCAAGTCAAGGCGCTGATCCAGACGGCGATCGACACCTATGGGCGGCTCGATGTGCTGTGCAACAATGCCGGTTTCGGCGGCGGTATGGCGCCCTTGCATAAGCAGACTGCCGAACATTGGGACCGCATCCATGCGGTCAACGTGCGCGGCGTGTTCCTATGCATGAAGTACGGCATCACCGCGATGCTCGAGACCGGCGGCGGTTCGATCGTAAATACCGGTTCGGCCTCGGCCGTGGTCGGCTGGAAGCACCACTCGGTCTATGCTGCTGCCAAGGCTGGTGTGCACCACATGACCAAGATTGCCGCGCTTGATTATTCGGACAAGAACATCCGGGTGAACGCCATTGCGCCGGGAACCATGTGGACCGGACTGGTGGCAGCTTCGGAAACGCACGAGACACCGCCAGAGGGCTTCCCGATGCTGGCTGGTATCCCGATGGCGCGCTGGGGCTCGGCGATGGACATTGCCAATGCGGCGCTGTTCCTAGCCAGCGATGAGGCCAACTATGTGACGGGCACAGTGCTGCCGGTTGATGGCGGCTACTCGATCGGATTTTCTGGCATGGGAGCTGAAAGACCGGGGCTGACAACAGCAGAACCCGAAAATCTTTAGGATTTTGTCGATTTCGTCCAATACTGTGGCAACTTTATGGCCTCTTGAGCGGCGCAGGATTCTGTTGTCCGCTTGGAGACCCCCACGCCTATGCTCAAGGCTCGAACCGCCCACCGCAAACGAAACCGCGGGTATGAGGAAACCCACCGTGAGCTGATCGAAACGGCTGTCCGTCTGCTTTCGGACAGCGGGGTTGAGGCTTTGTCGGTATCTGGCCTTGCCCGCGAAGCGGGGCTGAACCGCACGACGATCTATTACCATTTCCCCAATCGCGAGGCGATGTTGAGCGCCGTCAAAGAGTGGTCTGCGCAGCAACTAGCGCTCGGAATGGATGTTGACGCGCCACAGCTGGACCGCATGGCGCACATCACCCGCTTCGTCCTCGACAACCCCCAGCTGATAAAGCTGTGGATCGAAGACTTCATTTCGCCGGGTAATATCCGTGATCGCTATCCGCGCTGGGATGATCTGGTAGCGGGGCTTTCGCGCGATCTGCAAAAGGGGCAGAGCGGGGACGGAGAGGTCTATGCTCTGATGCTGCTAACCGGTGCGATCATCGGGCCGCGGGTGTTTCACATGTCGGTCTCACCTGAGGCTGATCCCGAGGAAATCAGCCGCCGCTTCATTGCAGAAGCGCAGCGCCAGTTGGGCAAAGACGGCCTGCTTCGCTAAAATTACAACAGAACTGTTGTAATTTACTCCGCATTGGTGTTGTATGTTGGCAAGGGAGATTTTGCCATCATGCCATTTTTGCCGCCCGCCTATGCCGCGTTAGAAACGTTTGCCGCTGATTGGGCCTTGCCCACCACAGCCGAGCGCGCTGCTCGGCGCGGTGCCAGCACAGAGGCTCAGCGGCAGGCGCTTTATGCTGCCGTTATGCCGGTTGCGGCGCAGGCGCTGTCTGAACTTGATGGCAGGCCGCTCGCCAACCTTGACGCCAGCGAGAATCGCCTGCTCGATCTGCTGCTGTCATTTGCGCACGTCTCGCTGGCGGTTGAGCTTCAGCGCGATGACGAGCCCCAGCACGCGGTGTTTCGCCAGCGGATGACGATTACGGCTTCGCCAGCCGACAAGGCGGCCTAACCCCGCTTTTCAACCTTAACGCCACCAAATGCGGTTGCCATGAATGGCCCCTGCAAAGTCTCGTGCGGAAAGCCAAGTGGCACTTTGCTGACCGCATCAAGCTGCGCGATCTGATCGGCGCTGAACGTAACATCCAGCGCGCTCAGGTTGTCCTCAAGCTGGGTAGGCGTGCGCACGCCCAGTACCGGCGAAGTGACCACGCTGTCCTGCATCGTCCAGGCCAGCGCGACTTGCGCTGGGGTGCAGCCGATTTCATCAGCCACTGCGCAGACGACAGAGGCGATTTCGAGCGAGCGCTCCGACAAGCGGCCGGTCGCGGTGTTCATTTCCTTGCGCGGGCTGGCTTCACCCCGGCCATATTTGCCGCTGAGCACCCCGCCACCGAGCGGTGACCAGGGCGAAACCCCCATGCCCATCTCGCGCGCCATCGGGATCAGCTCGCGCTCCACCGTCCGCTCGATAAGGCTGTAAGAGATCTGCAGCGCGCAAAACGGGCTCCAGCCGCGCAGATCGGCAATCGCCTGCATCCGGCTCGCTTGCCACGCGGGCACATCGGAAAGGCCGGCATAAAGCACTTTGCCCGAGCGGATCAGGTCATCAAAGGCGCGCAGGATCTCTTCCACCGGGGTGCGATAGTCCCACATGTGGAGGTAGAGCAGGTCGATGTAGTCGGTCTGCAGGCGGCGCAGGCTGTCCTCCACCGCCTGCACCATCGACTTGCGATGGTTGCCCGCATTGTTGGGATCGCCCGGCCGGGTGGTGAGAGAATATTTCGTCGAGATCACCAGAGGCTGGCGGCGGCCTTTTACGAGGGTGCCGAGCAGATCTTCCGATCCGCCCATCTGGCCATAAAAATTGGCCGTATCGATGAAGTTTCCACCCGCATCGATGTACATATCGACCATCTGCGCCGCATCTTCGTCGGTCGAGCCCCAGCCTTCAGCGCGAAAAGTCATGGTGCCCAGCGCCAGCGGCGAAACGCGAAGCCCAGAGCGGCCTAGCAGTCGGTATTGATCGAGTGGCATCGCGAATCCTTTGACGCAGGTCAGGTCTGAGCCCTGACATGCTAACCGGATTTTCGCCACTATCCTTGACCCTATCGGAGCATGGTTTAGCTCTGCGCTCATGACCACCCAAGATATCGCAGAAGTAGAACCGTTCCACGCCATCGCCCTTTCCCGCATCGCCTATGATCTGAAGGCGCAGGGGCAGGACATCATCCACATGGAGTTCGGTCAGCCGAGCACTGGCGCACCAGCCGCGGCGATTGCCGAGGCGCACCGGGTGCTAGACGCCGATCCGATGGGCTATTGGGAATCGACCGGCTTGAAAGAGCGCATCGCGCGTGCCTATCGCGAAGACTATGGGGCCGAGATCGATCCCGAGCAGGTGATGCTGACCTGCGGTGCCTCACCCGCGCTGGTTATGGCGCTGTCCTGCCTGTTCGCCCCCGGCGCGCGCGTGGCACTGGCCCGGCCGGGCTATGTTGCCTATCGCAACACGCTGAAGTCGCTCTACCTTGAGCCGGTCGAAATGGCCTGCGGCGCGGCAGAGCGTTATCAGGTGACGGCTGCTGCACTCGATGCGCTTGATCCGGCTCCGGACGGGCTGATTGTCGCCAGTCCGGCCAACCCCACTGGCACGATCATCACGCCGGAAGAAATGGAAGCAATCGCCGAGGTCTGCCGCCGCAAGGGCATCCGGGTGATCGCCGACGAGATCTATCACGGCATCACTTATGGCACTTCGGCGCATACGATCCTGCAGCATCTGCCCGAGGCGCTGGTGGTCGATTCCTTCTCCAAATACTATTCGATGGCCGGTTGGCGGCTCGGCTGGCTGGTGGTGCCCGAGGCGCTGATTCCGGCGGCGCGGGCGCGGATGGGCAACCTGTTCCTCACCCCACCATCGCTGGCCCAGCACGCCGCGCTGGTGGCTTTCGATTGCCGTGACGAGCTGCAGGGCCATATCGCCACTTATAGCCGCAACCGCGAACTGCTGCTCGCCGCGCTGCCGGAAATGGGCCTTGGCCGCATCGCCCCGCCCGATGGCGCCTTCTACATCTGGGCCGACGTCGGCCACCTAACAAATGAC
>CANGBE010000085.1 GCA_947451875.1 Sphingomonadaceae bacterium
CCGAATGGTACTTCTGGCCGTTCTACGCGATCCTGCGTGCCTTCACGACCGACTTCATCCTGTCGGCCAAACTGTGGGGCGTGCTCGCCATGTTCAGCGCTATTCTGGTCTGGTTCTTCCTGCCCTGGCTCGACAAGTCGCCGGTCCGTTCGGGTAACTACCGTCCGTTGTTCCGCAAGTTCTTCTATGTCCTGCTGATCGACGTGCTGGTGCTGGGTTACTGCGGTGGCGCGCCCGCTCAGGAACCCTACCTGATGGTCAGCCAGATCGCGGCGATTTATTACTTCCTCCACTTCCTGGTCATCCTGCCGATCGTTTCCTCGATCGAGAGGCCCGATCCGCTGCCGTTCTCGATTACCGAAGCGGTGCTGGGCAATGACGATGCCGCGGCCATCAAGGCCTAAGGCGAGAGAGAAAGAGACGAAACCATGATCCGCATCTTCTCCATCCTCGCTGGCCTCGCCTTCTCGTTTGTGCTGGCGCTGTCCTTTGTGTTCGAAGCGATTGGCACTGCCAAAGAAGGCTTGCCCAATACGGTTGAGTCAAACTTCGTCGAGCATCCCCATGCCTTGAAGCTTGCTTCTGACGGGTTCTTCGGCAAGTGGGACAAACAGCAGTTGCAGCGCGGCTTTGCTGTTTATCAGGGCGTCTGCCAGAACTGCCACTCGCTCAAGTTCGTGGCCTTCCGCGATCTCAAGGCGCTGGGCTACGACGACGACGAAGTGAAGGCCATCGCCAAGCAGTATCAGGTTCCGGCCTACAATGCCGCGACCGGTGAAGTGAAGACCCAGCCGGGCAAGCCAACCGACCACTTCCCGCCTGTTGTCTACGGCGGCAAGGGTGCCCCGCCAGATCTTTCACTGATCACCAAGGCGCGTCATGGCGGAGCGCCTTATGTCCACGCGCTGCTGATGGGTTACAAGGATCAGCAGGGGTACAAAAACGAGAAGGGCCTCGAGCTTCTCAAGGCGTTCCCTGATGCGAAGACACCTGAAGGTCTTTACTTCAACCCTTATTTTGCCAACCTTAACATCGCGATGCCGCCGCCGCTGACGGCTGATGGTCAGGTGACGTATGCTCCGGGCAACCCGGCTGCTACCAAGGACCAGATGGCACAAGACATTGCTGCATTTCTGGTGTGGACGGCAGAACCGAACCTTGCTGAGCGCCATCAGAAGGGCTGGCCAGTGGTGCTTTTCCTGCTGCTCGCGACGGTGCTGGCCTACATGGCCAAGCGCAATGTCTGGGCAGACAAGCACTAAGGCTCACTGCCTGATTGTGAGACATACCAAGCCCCTCGCATCACCCGATGCGGGGGGCTTTTCTGTGGGAAACACCATGACACCCGATGAACTCAAGGTCCTGATCCGCACCGTTCCGGATTTCCCTTCGCCGGGCATCCTGTTTCGCGATGTCACGACGCTGATCGGCCACGGCGCTGGCCTCGCCGCCTGTGTCGGCCATCTCTCTGATTGGGCGCGCGCAGCTGGAGCGCAGGCGATCGCCGGGATGGAGGCTCGCGGTTTCATCTTTGGCGCAGCGGTTGCAGCGCAGCTCGGGCTGGGCTTTGTGCCGGTCCGCAAGCCTGGCAAGCTTCCGGTGCCGACTTTGGGCATCGACTATTCGCTGGAATACGGAACCGACCGGTTGGAAATAGACCCCTCAGCTATCAAGCCGGGCATGCGTCTGGTGATTGTCGACGATTTGATCGCCACCGGCGGAACGGCGCTTGCGACGACCGAACTGCTCAGACAGGCGGGGGGACAAGTTGACCACGCCCTGTTCGTAATCGATTTGCCCGACCTAATAGGCGCAGAGCGTTTGCGCGGTGCGGGAGTTGCGGTTCAGGCGCTGATGGACTTTCCGGGGCACTGAGCCCGTGGCTCAGACCCCCATCTCTTCCAGCAGCGCGGCAATGTTAGTGCGATAATTGGCAAAGCTGTAGTTCGCCGCTTCCGCTTGGGCGGCGGCTCGCCAAGCGTTGAGCTGGTCGCGTTCTTCAATGATCCTCATCATTGCGGCATGGACATGGTCGGTATCGATTGCATCGAGCATGATCCCGGTCTGCGGCGTCACCGCCTCGGCGCAGTTGCGTGACTGGATCAGCGCACAGCCGGAAGCGAGTGCCTCATACAAGGTGATCCCGGCTCCTTCGAAATAGCTGGGCAGCAGGAAAGCGTGATGCTCGTTCATGATCCGCGGCACGTCGCTGCGCGCCACAGTGGGGATGTAGGTGACGCGGTCGGCATAACGGGCAAAGACAGATGGCGGTATGCCGTTGGCGCCAACGATGGTCAGCTCGGCCTGCTCGCGGGGGATGCGGGAGATCGCCTCGAGGATCAGGTGGATGCCCTTGCGCGGGATGACGAGGCCGAGGAACAGGAACTTAACCGGCTCATCGCGGGTAACGGGCCTGGGCGCTGAAAGGCCGGCAAACAGCGCTTCGTCGAAGCAATAGTTGAGCACCCGCAGCTTGTCCGCAATTGCTGGATCGCCTGAACCATCGCGGATCGTCTGCGCGGCAAAGGGTGAGCCGACGAGGATCTTGTCCGCCACCTCGTACTCGCGCTGGTCGCGCTCGATATTGGCCTGCGGCTCGGAGCGCTCGGTCGGCACGAACCATTCGCCGTATTTCTCGGCGACCTCGGCCATCATCGCGTTGTAGACCCGGAAATCGCCATTGGTGCGATCGAGTATGCAGGTTCGGCCGTGCTCCTTGGCCAATGAGAACGAGCTCAACGAAGAGCCGCTATAGCCCCACAGGGCAAACGGCTCCCTGGAGGCGAGGCTGCCAGCAATGCCAGCCACAAAGCGGCGGTTGCCAAGCGCATCTAGACCTCGAGCCGCCCGCCGCGCTCCAAGCTTGCTGGCAAGCCGCTCAATCCATTCGATCGTCCCGCTGGTGCGGACCAGCGCGGGATCAAGCCGGGGGTGGCTAACGCGGAGGAACTGCCGGTGCAGGCGCTCGCCCAATTTGCCCGGCAGCGCGCGCTCGAGCCAGTAGGGAAAACGGTTCGGCTGATAGAACAGCGATGTGGCGTACCACTCCAGCCATCCCAGCTCCTGCAGTGCCAGTGCGGTTTGCCACGAATGCTGCGTGCCCGGATGGAAAACTGCGACTTGCATTAAGTGAAAACAAACCTCGTCTGACGCGCTGCACGCTTCCTAGCGGCAGATGGTGGCCTGCGGAAGGGCTCTGGCAGATTCAGCGCCATGGTAAACCGCTTTCCTACAGATAACCATATCGGTTACTGCACTGCGAATCATGTTCCAGAAAGGCCTCCGATGACCGCCACACCGCTTCAGCCGCCAGCCCGCTATGTCGCTCCCTTCGCCGTATCTTTTGCCACGCCGCAGGGAGATAGTGACGTCGTAAGCGCTACCAATCCGCTCCCTGTAAGCACGGCTCCGGCCGCTGCGCCAACCGCACTCGCGGGGAGCGCCAGTTCCAGCGGTCAGATCGGTCCGTTTTTGCCAATTTCTGGTCGCCCGGTCATGCTGGCGCTCTCGGGAAGCTGGGGCGGACAAGTTCGCATATTACGTTCGACCAATGGCGGAACCACCAAACTGCCGCTGACCGCGCTTGCGCAGGCCTATGGCACCTACACTACGAACGTGTGCGAACCGGTGTGGGAAGAGGGCGAAGGCGGCGCGCAACTATGGCTCGATGTCACGCTGGCCTCGGGCAACGTCACATACCGGATGGGGCAGTAAACCATGGCGCTCGATATCATCGCCCGCGCTGCCGCGGCCAACGCAAGCGGCACGGCCTCCACGGCACAGTCTGTTGCCGCCGCGGCGCAGGTAGCTGCAGCAGGGGCTCAAGCTGCCGCTACCCCGCCGTTCCTGTTCACCGCCATTGGCAGCAAGATCATCGACAACTCGATCGCCGTCTTAGCCAGCAGCGGCTATTCCGTGTCCGGTAAGGGCGCTGGTTCTTATATTAGCGATAGTTACGCTAACTCTGCGCTAGCCTCAGCCCATCCCCGATTTTGCAAGCAAAGTTCCAATGGGCGTTACTTCCGGCTTGCTCCTGCAGGTTTAGCAAATGCCATCAGTGTTGAGCAGGGCGGTGCAATCGGTGCGTCTGGAACCAACGATCAACCGGCAATTCAGGCGGCGATTGACTATGCCATTGCTACCGGCATTCGAGAGGTCTTGTTCACCCAGGCCAACTATGATGCACGCCCTTCAACTTTCGTTCCGGGCGGGTTCGGCGGGATCAATCCCACTGGCAACATGATCGACATCAACTCTTCGCTGGCCTCTGCCCCGTTCACGCTGAAGTTGACTGGCCTGCCATGGGGCACGACGATCCGCAGGATTGGCTATAATGCGGGGGGCAGCCCAGATACGGATTATCAGACCGTTTCAGGCAATCCACATAGAGGTGGTGGCATGCACATTTATGGCACGCAAGCTGATGAAGCGGCCTATGCCAATATGGATGCCTGGAAAATTCAGTGTTTCGAGATAGAAAACATCACCATCGATGGCGGGCGTACTGCGGGCACCAAGGTTCCCAACTCTACCGACACCAGCGATAAGGGCATCTTCACCTACAACGCTGTTCGCAAAATCGTATTTCGCAATGGCGGTGTCCGTAAATTCGGCTACGAGCTGCTCTATGGCGGCGGAACGGGTTACGGTTCGGGCACGCTCTATCCGATGGAAGTATTTTTGGAGAACTTCAAAGCAGTTTCTTCCAATCATTCTTGCCTGAATTTTCAGGACGCCAACCTGACCGACATCAACGGCGAGTATGGCGATGCCTATATTGCAGCGGAACAATACGGAATGGACAGCAAGTTCATCGGTACAGTGTTCCGCGCTCCAATCAGCTAAACTACAGCGCGGCGGATCGCAGCCTGATCCCTGCGGGTGAGTTCTATGATTTCCCGGCCCAAGGTAGCGCTTTACGCAAGACGCAGCTGATTGGCGTCACCCACCGCAATGTCGATTTCGTGATCTGCGGGCCCTATACCTATGGTTCAGCGAACAACATCGACAGTCAGTTCAATTTCAATCCTTTATCGTTCTCGTGCGATCTTGATCTGACGCAAACCATTGACCAGACCAACAACCTGACAGCGCTTAGCTTGAATGGCCCTTCAGCGGTTCCGTCTGGTGCAAGAGCCGGGATGCTTCCGCGCGATCTGACCATTCGCCTGAATTGCAAGGCCACGCCCAATGCGGTAAACGCTGGCCACAACTATGGGGCAATCATCCAGTTCAGCGGCTATCTCGATCCCGATAGCTGCGAGATCACAGTGAATTGCTCTGCCACGGCGGACAATGGATCGATAGCCAATACACCGAAACACGCCATGCCCAGGATTATCTGGAATAGCTGGGTTCCCTGGAGCCTGAACACGCAGCTTGTTCCCGGCTATTCGACTGGCGGGATTACGGCATCGGCGCTTGATCCTGCTACTTCCGGCGCAACGCTTTATCCTGCTGGGACTGCGGGCGGGGAGGATTTGACCTTCGGCACTATTGGCGCAGGCGGGGCCTATGAAGGCTTCGCGCATGGGCAGAAATTCCAGTTTTGCTTTGGTGCAGGTGCGGGCCGGTTCAACTTCGCCAAGGCTGGCACCGGAATGGCGCTGACAAGGACGCGGGCTTGTTTTGCGCCAGGAGACAAAATTACCTTCGTCTATGACAAGCGGTTGGATAAATGGGTCGATGTTGGCGGTCATACCAGCGACATTCTCGAGGCTTCCGCAACTTACAACGCCCCGAATATCGCGGCGGGTGGATCGACCACTACCACCGTTACCGTCACCGGCGCGGCGATTGGCGATACTGCCAATGCTGCGTTTGGTATCAGCACGGCAGGGCTACTGGTGACCGCCAGTGTGACTGCGGCCAACACTGTGACCATAGTCCTTGCCAACCTGACTGGCACGGCCGTTGATCTGGCCTCGACCACGCTCTCGGTAACCGTGACGAGACGTTAGTCTGTACGCGGCGCGGGCGGGGGACATTGCTCTCGCTCGCGCTTGCAAGCAGGCAGGGCTTGGGCAATAGCTCGAAGTGTGAAACGTCAGGAACCCGTAAGGCTTGCGCTCGTCTGGGCGCAATTCGCCGCATACCATGTCGATCGGTGCGAAGCGGTGGCCCGGCGGATGGTCGGCAGCGCGCAGGTTCTTGCGCTGGAAGTCGCGACGACTTCCAGCGACTATGCCTGGGAACCTTCGGGCGAGGTGCCAGGCGCGACCAAGATCACCCTTTTTCCCGACCAAGCATATGATGCGGTGCCGCCGCTTCGCCGAATGTGGGCAATTTTCCGAGCGGTTCGCCATCATGACTGGGTGTTCATGGGGCTGCCCTATTCCGGGTGGGAGGTGATCCTGCTGACCTCGATGCTGCGGCTGTTCGGGGTAAGGCTGGTTGTTTTCAGCGAATCCAAAGCCGATGACCGGCCAAGGAAGGCTGTGATCGAGTGGGCCAAAAGCGTGCCTCTGTTGTGCTATCACGGGGCTATCGTCGGCGCACGGCGGCATGTCGATTACATGCGCTCATTAGGGTTTCGTCGCCGACCCGTTCTTCCCGGTTACGACACCGTGGGGGTTGAGCGCATCCGCGCGGCTTCCGGTAGCCTAGCGGCCACTGGCAGCGTTGCCTTTGCAGACCGGCCCTTCGTTTTTGTTGGGCGATGGGTCGACAAGAAAAACCTGCCAAATCTGGTCGATGCCTATGCTGCCTATGCG
>CANGBE010000086.1 GCA_947451875.1 Sphingomonadaceae bacterium
CCCATGAATGTAAGTGTGGCAGATGCCATCAAGGTGGGCGAGCACCGGCACCCGGGCATCGGCCTGAACGCGGGCAACAAGGCTCTTCCCGCCGCGCGGCACGATCATGTCGATCAGGCCCGCTGCGGTAAGCATGGCACCGACCACAGCGCGATCTTGGGTCGGGATCAGCTGGACAGCATCGGCAGGCGCGCCGGCGCTGGCAAGGCCGCGTTGCAGGGCAGCCAAGATCGCGCGATTGGAATGAACCGCCTCGCTTCCGCCGCGTAACAGCACGGCATTGCCCGAACGCAGACACAGTGCCGCCGCATCAGCCGTCACATTGGGGCGGCTCTCGTAAATGATGCCGATCAGGCCGATGGGAATCCGCACCCGGCTGAGTGAGAGGCCGTTGTGAGGGGTGGACTGGCTGATCACCTCGCCCACCGGATCTGGCAGATCGGCCACCGAATCGACCGCATCGGCAATTGCGCTCAACCGCGCGGGATCGAGCCGCAACCGATCGAGCATTGCGCCTGTCAGGCCGCCCGCCTCGCCTGCCGCAACATCGCTGGCATTGGCGGCGAGAATTTCCGCTTCATAGGCGCGCAGGGCATCGGCGGCGGCATGGAGCGCCACTGCTTTTGCTGGACTGTCCATCTGTGCCAGAATGCGTTGCGCAGCCCTGCCGGCAGCCGCGAGGCTCGCAACAAGGGTTTCGGGCGAAGTGCCAACAGGACGGGTAGAATGTTCAGACATGGCAGCGCGCCTATCAGCAAGCACTCCATTTGTCAGCCGCTGAGTCGCGAGTCTTGGCGGTGCTGACGGTTATGTGACTGTCATCAAAGTGTTAACCATACCCACGGCCCTCCACTGACCGCATGATTCGTTCACTTCGGCGCGAGTCATGCAGAGTCGATTCGCCACTGTGCTGTCTGGCTGCTAACGGCGCGCCGGTTGCAACTATAAAAACTTGGGGTCGAATTGCAGAAAATCGCCGGGAAGGCGTTTAAACAGCGCCTGCGCACCTGGTTCCCCGACCGTGAGTTCTTCATGCGGTCGCAGGGACAGGTTCGTTTCATCAAAATCTCGACCAAACTGCAGGTGATTGCTGCCGGGATCGCCGCTGCCCTTCTGCTTGCCTGGGTCATTTCTATCTCGGTGATGGCCGTAAGCTCTTATGTTGCCAACCGTGACCGGCTTTCGCTGCTTGAACGCGAAGCCAAGGTTACCAGCGCCGAAAACCGCGTCGATACCTACAAGGGCAACCTGAAAGGCGTGGCCGATGATCTCCAGCGCCGCCAGCAATTCATCGAAAAGATGGTTGGTACCCTGCCTGAAGACGTGAAGCAGGGCGAAACCGTCTCCAATTCGAGCAAAGAAGCCGCAAAGACGGTGGGCAAGGTCAGCCTAGCCATCCCGGAAGCAGCGCCGCTTGCCCGCATCGAAGCGCGCCAGCTGGCCTTCGTCGAAGGCCTTACTCGCCTGGCCGACCGCCGCGCTGCCGCTGCCGAAGCGGCGATCCGCAAACTCGGTCTCAACCCCGATGCCATGCTCGCCATGGCCGATGACCACAGCGCGATGGGTGGTCCGTTCATAGGCCTTTCAACCTCGGCTGATGGTTCCATTGATCCGCGTTTCCAGCGGCTCGGCGCCAGCCTTGAACGGATGGAGGTGCTCCAGCGCAGCCTTGCCGGCATTCCAAACGTGCTTCCGGCGAGCCTCGAGTTCATTTCATCTGGCTTCGGCTATCGCGCCGATCCATTTACCGGCGCGGGTGCCTTCCACCCGGGTCTGGACTTTAAGGGCCCGATAGGCGCGCCGATATATGCTGCGGCCAAGGGCACGGTCAGCTTCGTTGGCCAGCGTTCGGGCTATGGAAATTGCGTCGAGATCGATCACGGTAATGGTCTGGTAACGCGCTATGCCCACATGTCGGGCTTCCGCACGAAGCTGGGTAAGGCCGTGGCACCGGGCGAGCAGATTGGCGTGATCGGCAGCACTGGCCGTTCCACCGGTCCGCATTTACACTTCGAAGTGCGGATCAACGATTCGCCGGTTAACCCGCGTCCCTTTCTGGAGTCTGCTCCCCATGTTCTCGAAGAAGCCAGAAGCGCCGCAGCGGGCCTCCGCAAGTAAGATGGGCAGCCCGACCTTTTCCGTGCTCGGCAGTGACGTCATCATCAAGGGTGATCTTTCCGCCAAGGCTGAACTGCATATCGATGGTAAGGTAGAAGGCGACATCGCCTGCGCCAGCCTCGTCCAGGGCGAAACCAGCGAGATCATCGGCGCAGTAACCGCCGAAACCGCCCGGCTTGCTGGCCGGATCAAGGGATCGATCACCGCCGGTGAATTGGTTATACTTAAGTCAGCAAAGATCGAAGGCGACGTTTTTTACGACGCGCTAACGATCGAACAGGGCGCTCAAGTTGACGGAAAGTTCGCCCACCGCGAGCCGGAGCCCAAGCTGGCTCTGGCTGGGGGCACGCAGGTTAGCTAATTAGCCCGAAGGGGAGGAAAGCACCTCTTCCTTCAGCGCCTTGCGATCCAGTTTGCCGATCATCGTCTTCGGCATGGATGCGCGCACCACCACGCTATCGACCCGCTCATGCTTGCCAACCCGGTCGTTTAACCATTTGCACAGCGCGTCACCGCGTGCATCTTCGCCGGCGTTCAGCGTGATGAAGGCGCGGGGGATCTCTCCCTTCAACTCATCGGGAATGCCGATCACCAGCGCCTCTTTGACAGCCGGGTTTTGCAACAGAACGTGCTCGACCTGACTCGGGAAAACCTTGAATCCGCCGACTGCGATCATGTCTTTGATCCTGTCGACCACTCGAAAATAACCTTGCTCCTCCATCAGCGCGACATCACCGGTGCGAAGCCATTTCTCGCCATCACGCATAGCAAAGGTCGCTTCGGCAGCCCCGGGCAGTTGCCAATAGCCTTGCATCACCTGTGGCCCCGAGATTGCGAGTTCGCCTGGTTCGCCCGGAGGCGCATCGCGGGTGGGATCTTCGCGGTCGAGCAGGCGAACCCGGGTAGCGGGGAGCGGCTGCCCAATGGTTCCGGCCCGGTCATCGCCCTCATAGGGGTTCGCCGTCACCACGCCTGCAGTTTCGGTCAGACCATAGCCTTCGACCAGCCGCACGCCAGTGGTCGCTTCCCAGCGTTCCTTGAGCCGAATTGGCAGCGGCGCGCCGCCAGCAATGCAGATGCGCAGCGATGAAAAATCGGCGCCTTCAATCCGCGGATCGTCGAGCATTGCCTGAAACATCGTCGGCACACCGGGCAGCGAGGTCGCCCGCTCGTTGCGGATGGCTGCTAGGATCTGCCCAACATCAAAGCGCGGCAGCATGGCAATGCAGCCGCGGTTGATGATCGTGCGGTTGAGCACGGCGGTATTGGCGAACACATGGAACAACGGCAGCGCGCCGAGAATCACATCGCGCTCCCCCGCGTGGGGATCGAGCGACTGAATCTGCCGGGCGTTGGCGGTCAGGTTCTGGTGGGTTAGCATAGCCCCCTTGGGCGTGCCGGTAGTTCCGCCGGTATATTGCAGCAGGGCAAGCGTCTGTTCGGGGTCGGCCACCAGCACTGGAGGCTCGCCGCCGCGCAGGGCCTTTTGCCATTCCACAACGTTCGGCTGATCGGGAATTGCGGTCAATTCCTTGCCGGAGAGCAGGCGGAAGGCCAGCCCTTTTAACCGGGTCAGCTGCTGGGTGAACCGGGCGACAACCAACTTTTCGAGGCTAGAATTGCCGAGCACCTTAAGCGCCGTGGGCAGCAACTTGGTGAGATCGACCGTAACCAGGATTCGAGCGCCCGAATCGGCGACTTGCGCCTCCAGCTCAGCTGCGGTGTAAAGCGGCGAGAAATTGACGACGATGGCTCCTGCCATCAGCGCACCGAAATAGGCTGGAACATAGCCCGGGATATTGGGCAGATAGAGCCCGACGCGATCACCCGGAACAATCCCCATTTCCTTCAGGCCGCTGGCAAAGGCGCAGGCTTCCTCATGCAGTTCGGCATAGGAAAAGCTGCGGCCGAGGAATTTGACCAAGGGCGTGACGGGGTGACTCTGCACCGCATCGGCAAACATCGCTGGCAAGGAAAGTGGAGCAAAATGCTGATTCCAGCCGCCAGGATGGCAATAGTGGTTGCGCCAAGGCTCTGCGGGCTTATTAACATTCATGTTAATAGCATGGCGCAGACACGGCAAAAGGGCAAGCCCGGTTGCATCCGGGCCTGCTATTTTTCTATCGGTGCGCCTAAGTGTGCGGCGACTTACTCGCCAGTCACTTCGCCAGCAGCTTCGGCAGCGCGCTTGGCTCGAGCCAGGCGGCAGCTTCGGCTTCCTGAGCGGCTTCGCCCACAGCCTTGACGTGGGCATCGCGCTCAGTGCGCAGCTCTTCAAGCAGGGCCTCGCGATCATTGCTGAGCCGCAGATCGGCTTCGGTATCGACAATGCCGGCCTTCTTGGCGACCTTGGCGACCAGCGCATCCAGTTCGCGCTGCGAGCATAGGCCCAGAGCTACCGGGTCCTTCGCCTGAATGTTGGCGATGTTCCAGTGGCTGCGATCGCGAATCGCGGTGATCGTGTTGCGCGTCGTGCCGATCAACTTGCCAATCTGCGCGTCCGAAATCTCGGGGTGGTTGCGGATGATCCAGGCAATGCCATCGGGCTTGTCCTGCCGCTTGGAAACCGGGGTATAGCGCGGGCCCTTGGTGCGGCTGACCTGTGCTGGTGCCTTCTGCATCTTAAGCGAATAGTTCGGATCGGCCTGACCGCGTTCGATCTCTGCCATGGTAAGTTCGCCCGAGCGCACTGGGTCGCGGCCGGTGTACTTCGAAGAGGCCAGATCATCGGCCATCGCCTGAACTTCAAGGATGTGCAGGCCGCAGAATTCGGCGATCTGCTCAAATGACAGCGCGGTAGTATCAACCAGCCACGAAGCGGTGGCGTGCGGCATCAAGGGGGCGGGCTGAGTCACGGGGTTTCTCCGGCAAAAAATAATAGGGCCGCCCCTTTCGGAGCGGCCATTCGGCGTTTCCTGTAGGCCAGCAGGCCGCCAAGGGCAAGGCGGGAATCAATCGGTGATGCTGAGGTATCCCGGCAGCGCCGCCACCCGGCCCAGCCACTTGCCGACAGACGGATAGTCCGCCAGCCGGAAGCCGCCCCCCTCCTCGGCAACATGGGTATAGGCATAGAGCGCGATGTCGGCGAGGCTTACCTGGTTGCCAACAATCCAGTCAGCCTGCCCGAGGTGCTCGTCCATCAACTGCAGCGCGGCATCTCCTGCAGCCTGCTTCGCCGCGATTTGCTGGCGCTGGGCATCGCTCAGATTTGCCTCGCCAACAAAGGCCAGCCAGAACCGCAGTGTCGCCACGTTGGGTTCGTGGTTGTACTGCTCGAAGAACATCCAGCGGAGCATATTGGCGCGGGCGAAGCGATCTTCGGGGATCAGGCTTGTTCCTTCGGCGAGATACCAGCAGGCGGCATTGCTTTCGGGCAGGAACTGCTCACCGATCTGCAGCACCGGAATGCGGCCATTGGCGTTCACCTGAGACAGAAATTCCGGCGTGCGCGTTTCGCCCTTGAGGATGTCATATTGCCGCCGCTCGATTGGCTGGCCGAGCAGGGATGCTGTCAGGCGGATCTTGTAGCAGTTGCCACTGGCGGCGTATTCGTGGAGTATCAGCTCTTCCATAATCACACCTCCAGAACAATCTTGCCGATGTGCGCTCCGGCTTCCATCCGGGCGTGGGCGGCGGCGGCCTGTGCCAGCGGGAAGATCATATCCATCACCGGACGCAGCGAGCCATCGGCCACGCAGGGCCAGGCGTTGTCCAGCACTTCATCGATAAGCAGCGCCTTGAACGCGTTCGAGCGCGGGCGCAGGGTCGATCCGGTGAGAGTCAGGCGGCGGACCATGACCACGGCCATGTTGATTTCCGCCTTCATTCCGCCTTGGACCGCGATGGTAACGTGGCGGCCATCTTCGGCGAGGCAGCGCATATTGCGCGGCACATAGTCCCCCGCAACCATATCGAGCACCAGATTGACGCCCTTACCACCCGTGATGCGGGCCACTTCCTCGGTGAAATCTGTCGCCTTGTAATCAATCGCATGCGCCGCGCCGATCTCCAGAGCCGCAGCGCACTTGTCTGCGCCACCGCAGGTGACGATCACCGTCAGGCCGAACAGGTTACCCAGCATAATCGCCATCGAGCCAATGCCACTGGTGCCGCCATGCACCAGAATCGTCTCACCATCGCGGGCATAGCCGCGCTCGAAAACGTTGTGCCACACGGTAAGCAGCGTTTCGGGCATAGCCGCAGCTTGATCGAGCGGCAGCCCCGGCGGCACCGGCAGGCAATGCGCTGCCTTGGCGATGCAGTATTCGGCATAACCCCCGCCGCTGACCAGCGCGCAAACCCGACGGCCAAGCTTGTCGTTGTCCACGCCCGCTCCCACGGCGACAACTTCGCCAGCAATCTCGAGTCCGGGAATCGGCGACGCGCCCGGCGGCGGCGGATATGAACCCAACCGCTGCGCTACGTCTGGCCGGTTGACCCCAGCAAAGGCGACCTTGATCAGCACTTCACCCTCACCCGGCTGCGGCACCGGCAAAGTCTTCGGTTTCAGCACCTCGGGGCCGCCCGGAGCATCGAAGCCGACCGCAGTCATGGAACTTGGTATAGACATATGTTGAGCTTC
>CANGBE010000087.1 GCA_947451875.1 Sphingomonadaceae bacterium
CGAAATGGTCGTTGCGATGCCGCCAGCTAGCGCTGTGCCGAACACGCAGGAGAGGAATTCAAGGCGATTTGTGGCCAGAATGCCAACCCGCGTGCCCTTGCCAACGCCACAGGCGATAAGGGCTTGTGCAACCTCCATCGACCGCGCGAGCACTTCGTTATAGGTCCATCGCTGCACCTCGCCATCGATGTGGATCACGGACGCTTCACGTGGGCCATAACGCTTGGCGATTTCGCGTACGTAGCTGCCAAGGGTCAATGGGCCGATGCCAGTTTCTTCCTCAAGCGGGATACCCCGCGAAACCGAAATCCCGCGCTCCAGATCGATGATTGCCCTTGGCACTACCATGTCCCGCCTCTCCCGCAGTGGCTTAGCGATTAACGTCGACGATGATTCGGCCACGCACCTTGCCGTCAATCAGATCGGCTGCAGCAGGAATGGCCTCTTCAAGTCCGATCACCGTGCCGCCGATCAGGGCGAGTAGGTTCTTGTCAAGATCGCGAGCGAGACGTTCCCAGGCGGCCATGCGTGGGCCAGCCGGGCACATCACGGAATCGACGCCGAGCAGGCAAACGCCGCGCAGGATGAAGGGCATCACGGTCGTCGCAAGGTCAGAGCCCTGAGCGAGGCCGCAAGCTGCAACAGCACCGCGATATTTGGTTGCTGCGATCGCATTGGCGAGTGTGTGGCTGCCGACCGAGTCGACAACGCCGGCCCAACGTTCGCGCTGGAAGGGCTTACCGGGAGCGGAGAGCTCGGCGCGGTCGATGATCGAGGTGGCGCCAAGCTTGGTCAGGTATTCGGCTTCCGATGCTTTGCCAGAGCTGGCCACTACGGTGAAACCAGCCTTGGCGAGCAGGGCAACGGCTACCGAGCCCACACCGCCGGTCGCGCCGGTGACCAGAACTTCGCCCTGATCGGGGGTAACGCCGTGGTTGATGAGTGCATCAACACAGAGCGCGGCAGTGTATCCGGCTGTGCCGATTGCCATGGCCTGCTCACCGGTGAAGGCGGCAGGAAGCATGATCAGCCAATCGCCTTGCAGGCGCGCCTTCTGCGAAAGTCCGCCCCAGTGGCCCTCGCCAACGCCCCAGCCGTTGAGAACGACCGTATCACCAGCGGCAAACCCGGGTGCGCTGCTCTCGCTGACCGTTCCAACGAGATCGATGCCTGGAACCATCGGCCACTTGCGCACCACGGGTCCGCGAGCCGTGATAGCTAGGCCGTCCTTGTAGTTAAGCGTTGAATAGGCGACGTCGATGGTCACATTGCCGTCAGGCAGCGCACTTTCATCAAGCTGCTGGACGCTGGCAGTTTGGCCGGCTTCGGTTTTGTCGATGACGATTGCGGAAAACATCGTTTAAATCCTTGGATAGTTCAGCGCCCGATCGCGGGTCTGATTGGAAATTCCTCGACAGGCTGTAAAGCCACAAGCCAGCCATTGCGACCCATGCTGCTATCGTGCGAGCGATTAGCTGCAAGTGATCTCGCTTGACAGCAAGGCCTTAGCACCGGTTGATGCGCGGGTTAGCAATGGCTTTGGGGATGCGGTTTGGCACTGGGTGACAGCACAGCGGACGCGACCTTGGCGCAAGCATGGAGCACCTTCTGCGAAAGGTTGCGTGATGCCGGGATGCTGGCGTTCAAGGATCTGAACCCGGCATCGCCACAGCACCGGGCGGACGCCTTCCGTTTCCTGACGCAAAACGTTGGCCAAGCCTTTGACCTAGCGCTGGAGACCAAGGATCCTGCCTATCCGTTGATCCACACCTTTACTAACGCAACCCGCAAGCTGGGGGCTGATGCAGCCGATTTTCTTTACCAACAGGCGTGGATTGATGGGCGCTATTCCTATCGTATTTACGGCCAAAAAGGCTCGGCGCGGTTCTTCAATCTGACGGTTCAGGGCCCCCGTCAGGCGTTTTCCGTCACGGGTGCTCCCTCACTGCATGAACCATTCGGCGATGTGCCGGAAGCCAACCTGTTCGGACACCAGGTCGAAGCCGAGGCCGACGGATCTTTCGAAATCTTCATTGGCGGGGAACTGCGCCCGTGCAACTGGTTGCCGACAACGGTGGGTAGCCGCAAGCTGTTCATCCGGCAGGGTTTTGACGATTGGAGCGAAACTCCCTGGCGCCTTCAGATCGAGCGCATCGGCATGGACGCGCCGCGCCCCCTGCCCCAGCCCGACGTCATGATCGAGGCGTTCGATTGGGCTGGAGAGTTTGTGACCGGTCTGATGAGGGACTGGCCGGATCATTCTTATGCCCACTCCGGCGGAATGGTTGATCCGGCCCAGCCCAACCGCTTTCCCGTGCTGCCCCAATCGGGTGATGGAGATGCACAGCGCGGTCGCGCCGTCACGACCATGGTCTGGGAACTGGCACCGGACGACGCGCTGATCCTCAGCTTTGAGCCCGATGACAGCTTCTGGATGGCTTCGCTCGGTGGCACCTTCATGAATTCCTATGACTATCTCTATCGCCCGGTCAGCTTCACGCCTTCACGCGCAGTGGTTGATGATGATGGGAAAGTCAGAATGGTGCTGTGTGCGAGCGATCCAGGCCTGCACAACTGGCTCGATTCCTGCGGGTTAGAGCAGGGGAATCTGACGATTCGCACCCTGATGAGCGCGAGCGGTCCTGTTATCGAAACCCAGCTTGTTAAGCAGTCCGAACTGGGAACAGTCTTACCGCCGGAGACCCGCACCGTTACGCATGACGAACGCATCGTCATGTTGCTCCAGCGTTTCCGCGGGGTGCAGATGCAGCGGCTTGGTGTCTGATCAGCGCCTGAAACTAACGACGTCCAAACAGTTTTTCGATATCGGCGTGCGCGAGCTTCACCCATGTCGGCCTGCCGTGGTTGCATTGGCCTGAGCGCGGGGTGCGCTCCATTTCGCGCAGTAGTGCATTCATTTCGGCAGTGCTGAGTGCTCGCCCCGCCCGCACTGATCCGTGGCAGGCCATGGTTGCAAGCACATGTTCCAGCCTTTCGCCGAGTAACAGGGCGTCACCATTGGCGGCAAGATCATCGGCTATATCGCGCACGAGCGCGTGGAGATCGCCTTTGGCTAGAACCGAAGGCACCGCGCGGACGAGCATGGCGGTTGGGCCAAACCGCTCGAGCGTCAGGCCAAACGCTGACAACTGGCCAGCGCGCTCCTCCAACCGGTCACAGGCAGGTTCTTCGAGCTCGACCACCTCAGGCAGAAGCAGCGCCTGTGAGGCGGAAACTGCATCCCCTGCCCCGGCTGCTTTCAGGCGCTCCAGCACAAGCCGTTCATGCGCGGCGTGTTGGTCAACGATCACCAGGCCATCGCTGGCTTCGGCTATGATGTAGGTTTCAGCGACTTGCCCGCGCGCTACGCCGAGCGGGTAGGTTTCGAGATCAACCGGCGCGGACTCTGCCGTTTCCGCGCGGGCGGCAGGCGCATCAAAGACAGACCCTTCAAATCCCCGCCAAGTTACCCCGGCTTCACCGAGACGCGCCTGTGGGGCAGAATACTCGCGGGCGAACAGTGATTGCAGGTTTGCAGGAGGCGAGATCGGCTCGGCCTGCCAACTCGCCATGGCCGAAGCCGATGGGGTCTGCGCCGAACGCCGGTCACCGCTATCGAGCGCTTTTCTAAGCCCGCTGACGATGAACCCGCGCACAAAGGCCGGATCACGGAAGCGGACCTCGGTTTTCGCCGGATGGACGTTCACATCGACCTCCTGTGGAGGCAGATCGAGGAACAGAGCCAGCACAGCATGGCGATCGCGCGCAAGCATATCCGAATAGGCACCGCGCACCGCGCCGATCAGAAGGCGATCCTTCACCGGGCGGCCATTGACGAACAGGTACTGGTGGTCTGCCACGCCGCGATTGAAGGTTGGCAAGCCGGCCACCCCGGTCAGCCTCATCCCGCCACGTTCCATGTCCACTGCGATGCCATCTTCGGCCAGTTCGCGGGCTATCAGACGTGCGACTCGCTGCACCAGGGCGTCGCCAGCCTGAACGGCGATGGTTCGGCGCCCGTCATGCTCCAGCGTGAACCCAGTTTCGGGTCGCGCCATGGCCAGACGGCGCACGACATCAAGGCAGGCGGCGTATTCGGATCGCGCCGTGCGCAGGAATTTGCGCCGAGCGGGAATGCGGGCGAACAACTGCTCAACCCGAATCCGGGTGCCGGGTGGTAGCGCCGCTGGTCCTTGCTCTGCCACTATGCCGTGATCAACAACGAGCCGCCATCCAGAGTCATCTCCGCGCACCCGGCTCTCAATCGTAAGACGAGAAACGCTGGCAATAGAAGGTAAGGCCTCTCCGCGAAAGCCGAGCGTTGAAACCAGTTCGATAGCTTCGTCGGGCAGTTTGGAGGTGGCATGGCGTTCCAGCGCCAGAGCAATTTCATCTGGCTCCATGCCGCAACCGTCATCGGTCACTTCGATAAGATCGAGCCCGCCTTCGCTAAGTCTGACCGCAATGTTTGCCGCCCCGGCATCGATGGCATTCTCGACCAGTTCCTTCAGCGCGGCCGCCGGGCGCTCAACCACTTCGCCAGCAGCGATGCGGTTTACAAGTACGTCAGGCAGGCGGCGAATTGTCGGCATTAGAACCGTCTAGCGATGAATCGCCAGCAATTCGAGCCGAGGTGAATAGGATTCCATCCACAGGTCCACAAATTTTTGGCCTTTCGATATTGCATGGGCTAATGAGCCGCCTTCCCTGCAAGACTGCTGGCGTTCTGCTTCCGCGTGTTTTGCGGCTAACTGTTTGTAAAGGCTATGGATTAAGCAATGGCATCCTTCCTGTCGCGATTCTTCAAGTTCGGTTCGCAAAACATGGCTATCGATCTGGGTACGGCCAACACGCTGGTCTATGTTCAGGATCGCGGCATCGTGCTTAACGAGCCCTCCGTTGTGGCCATCGAAACGATCAATGGCGTTAAGAAGGTCAAGGCTGTTGGTGACGATGCCAAGATGATGATGGGCAAGACGCCTGATTCCATCGAAGCCATCCGTCCGCTGCGCGATGGCGTGATTGCCGACATCGAAGTCGCCGAAGAAATGATCAAGCACTTCATCCGCAAGGTGCACGGCGGACGCAATGTCTTTCGCCGTCAGGAAATCGTTATCTGCGTTCCTTCGGGCTCAACCTCGGTTGAGCGCCGCGCCATTCGCGATGCAGCCTCCAATGCCGGCGCAAGCGAAGTTTTCTTGATCCTTGAACCAATGGCTGCGGCGATTGGCGCCGATATGCCGGTTACCGAGCCGGTTGGTTCGATGGTTGTCGATATTGGCGGTGGCACGACCGAAGTCGCGGTGCTGTCGCTGCGCGGCCTTGCCTATACCACGTCGGTCCGCGTCGGCGGCGACAAGATGGACGAAGCCATCGTTTCGTATGTCCGCCGTCATCACAACCTGCTGATCGGTGAATCGACGGCCGAGCGGATCAAGAAGGATTACGGCACTGCCGTAAAGCCCGCAGATGGCATTGGCGAAACGATCCACATTAAGGGTCGTGATCTTGTCAACGGCGTGCCCAAGGAAATCATCATTACTCAGGCGAACATTGCCGAAGCGCTTGCTGAACCTATTGGTCAGATCGTTGAAGGTGTCCGCATTGCTCTGGAAAACACCGCACCTGAACTGGCGGCAGACATTGTAGATCAGGGAATTGTGCTGACCGGTGGTGGTGCCTTGATTCGGGGGCTGGACGAATTTCTGCGCGAGGAAACAGGCTTGCCAGTTTCCGTCGCTGAAGACCCGCTATCTTGCGTTGCACTCGGCACTGGTCGGGCAATGGAGGATCCGATCTATCGCGGCGTACTGATGACGGCCTAATTGGATTTACTAACCACGGTAACTGCGAACGTATAGTGGAGTAGCAGGTGCCGGAATAGGAGGAGAGGCGCATGGCGCCGCCGAACAACCGGCGCACCGGCTTTTCCAAACGGGCGCAGTACAATGTTTTTTACGCCTACCTTGCCGGCTTTGTCGGCGTGGTGCTTGGCGTCGCGCTTTTGCTTACATCACTTTCGGATCACTTGTCCTTTTCCGGGCTCCGCGGCATCGCTTCTGATGCGGTAGCGCCCGTTGGCCGCGCCGCTGCAGCTGGTCGGAGCGAAAGCAGCAGTGTGTTCTCTGCTATAGGCGGCTTCTTTACGTCCGGAGCACGAAATGCCCGTTTACAAAAAGAGGCTGAGTTCGCGCGTGTAAAGCTGGCCGAAGCCGAGGATATGCGCGCAGAGAATGCTCGTCTGAAAGCCCTGATGGGGCTTCCCGCAGGTGATGCCCAGCCGGTTGCGCGGGCGCGTCTGATTTCCTCCACACCGGCTAGCACGCGGCGGTTTGCAACGCTTTCGGTTGGGCGTAGTTCGGGCGTTGATGTCGGTATGCCGGTACGTTCGCCTCTCGGCCTTGTCGGGCGCGTGCTCGAGGTAGCATCAAACAGCGCAAGAATCCTGCTGATCACCGATAGTGAATCGATGGTTCCGGTAAGGCGCGCTGATGGTGTCGATGCCTTTGCCCAAGGCAACGGTGATGGACGGCTGCATCTGCGGCTGATCAACCTTGGGCCCAATCCGCTGCGGCCCGGTGACGTTATGGTTACTTCTGGTTCCGGCGGCCTCTACCGCCCAGGCATCGCCGTAGCGGTGGTCACCGAGCTTACCCGCGACGGTGCTTTTGCC
>CANGBE010000088.1 GCA_947451875.1 Sphingomonadaceae bacterium
AAGGTCTTTGACCGCGCCAAGATCGATGAATGCGACAAATTCGTTGAGCACCAATTTGGTGCCAAAAAACCCTCCCGCCCGCATGGCTTCGTTCCAGTCGGGTGCGCCGAGCAGGCGGAATATTGGCGCAAATACATAGCCCAGCACCTGCTGGAACGAAAGGTCAGGATAGCCGAACCAGCTGCCGAGCCAGCCGAACATGCCATTGGCCAGTGCAACCAGCGCCACAAAAGCCAGCACCATTGCGCCGACCGCAACGGCGAGTTTTACGCCGGTTTGCGCGCCTTGGCTGGCGGCCATGATGAGGTTTGCCGGTGGCTCTTCCTCAAGACCGGAGACCTTCACTTCGTCCGGCTCGACAATCGCTGCGCCTTTTGGATCGGGCATGATGATCTTGGCCATCAGGATGCCGCCCGGTGCCGACATAAAGGCAGCAGCAACAAGGTAATCGATGCGGATGCCCATCGAAGCGTAGGCAGCAAGGATAGTTCCCGCCACGCCGGCCATGCCCACGCTCATCAGGCAGAACAACTGGCTAGGCGTAAGCGCGGCAAGGTAGGGCCGGATCACCAAGGGGCTTTCAGACTGGCCGACAAAGATGTTCGAAGCTGCGCCCAGGCTTTCAATCTTGCTGATGCCAGTGATCTTTTCGAGCCCGCCGCCGATCCATTTGATGATCAGTTGCATCAGCCCGATGTAGTAAAGGATCGATATCAGCGCGGCGAAGAAGATGATGACCGGCAGGGCAGAAATGGCAAAGCTGTGCCCGCCTATTTCGGGATCGGCCAGCGGGCCGAACAGGAACACGACGCCTGCATGGGCATAGCCGAGTAGGCTGCTTACCCCGGAGGCCGCGCCTTGCAGCGCCGCATTGCCCCATGGCGAATAGAGCACCAGCGCAGCAAACCCAGCTTGAAGAGCAAAAGCTGCGCCGACCACGCGCAGGCGGATCGCCTTGCGGTCTGACGAAAGCAGAAATGCCAGACCAAGAATAATTGCCATTCCGGCAAGGCTCATCAAAACATGCATGGACTGGCTTCCCCTGTAACGCAGCACTGTTGAGACTAACCGGCTGACAGCCATGTGAATAGCCCCCATCGCAGCCACTTCCCCAATCGTCGCTTGCCCGCTAGACCTCTGCCATGAACCAGACTTCCGCACCCGTTATTCCGCGCTCGCTCTTCATCTTCTCGCTGCTCTATGGCGGCCTCTGCGTGCTGGCAGGGGTGCTGGGCACCAAGCTTGCTTCGCTAGGCCACTGGCCGTTGTTTGGCGATCTGGCGGTGGAATCGGGGATATTCGCTTTCCTGCTGCTGGTCGTGCTTTCCAGCGCGATTGCCGAACTGTTTGGCCGCGACATGGCTAACCGGTTGGTGCGCTATGGCTTTATCCCGCTCATCGTATCGATGGTGCTGCTCACTTTGGTGATCCACGTCATTCCGCCCGCGCCCTTCTGGAAGGATCAGGACGCATTCGCCCGGCTGTTGGGGCAGGGCGCGCGGATGCAATTTGCCGGGCTGATTTCCTATGGCACCTCGCAGACGCTCAACGTCTGGCTGTTCTCCCGCATGGCGGGCGGAAAGGACGGCATGGGGCGCGGACGGATGCTGCTGCTGCGCGCCTGGGTTGCCAGCCTGCTCAGCCAGGTGGTCGATACGGTGATCTTCATCACCATCAGCTTTGCCGGGCAAGACCTGCCGATTGGCGAGATAATGACCGGGCAGATCATCTCCAAACTGATCCTCTCGACCATCATGGTGCCGCTATTCACGCTGGCCTTCGTTGCACTGGGCCGCAAGCTTGATGCGTAATTGGGGTTCAATTCCGCAGCGACAGGTATAAAGGGCGCGGCCATGGCCAATCTTCACGATCCCGCCCAAAGAGACATTGGGCTAAGCAAGGCAGAAACCCTGGTAGAGGCGTTGCCCTACCTGCGCCGTTATGAAGGCCGCACTTTCGTGGTCAAATACGGCGGCCACGCGATGGGCGATCCCGAACTGGCCAAGGACTTTGCTGAGGACGTGGTGCTGCTGCGCGCGGTGGGGATCAATCCGGTGGTCGTCCACGGCGGTGGGCCGCAGATTGATGCCATGCTCAAGAAGCTGGGCGTTGTCAGCACCCGTATCGATGGCCTGCGGGTGACGGACCGGGAAACCGCGAACGTTGCCGAGATGGTGCTCTCCGGCGCGATCAACAAGGAACTGGTCGGCTGGATCGCTGGCGCTGGCGGCAAGGCTGTGGGCATTTCGGGCAAGGACGGCGGCCTCGTCACCGCAACCAAGGCGCAGCGCACCACCCGCGATCCGGACAGCCAGATCGAACGGGTGATCGACCTTGGCTTTGTGGGTGAGCCTTCGAAGATCGACACTACCATCATCGATGCCATCTGCGCTGCGGGCATGATCCCGGTGATCGCCCCGATCGCTGTGGGTGAAGACGGGCAGACCTATAACATCAATGCCGATACCATGGCGGGCGCCATTGCCGGTGCGCTCGGCGCGGCGCGGCTGTTCCTGCTGACGGACGTTCACGGCGTGCTCGACAAGGCAGGCAACCTGCTCACCGATCTGACCCCTGCAGACATTGCAGTGCTGCAGGCCGATGGCACGATCAGCGGCGGCATGATCCCCAAGCTCGAAACCTGTGTCCATGCGGTTGAGGCGGGCTGCGAGGCAGCGGTCGTGCTCGATGGCCGGGTTAGCCACGCCATGCTGCTCGAAATGTTCACCGAAAAGGGTGCGGGGACGCTGATCCGGGCTTGAGAGAGCTAAGCCCACTCTCATTTCATCGTCATCCTGAACTTGTTTCAGGATCCATCGTGCAGTTAGCTCGATGCCGCAGTGAATGAGCAAACCGCGAGGCATACTTGCGAAGCAGAGCTTCGGTTTGTGTTGAGAAATGGATCCTGAAACGAGTTCAGGATGACAAAGTTGGGTGGGGTAGGGAGTTTGGTGTGGTGACTTGCCACTACACCTCGGCTATCAGGCGCCATCTGCATTAGCCAAGGGGCTTAGGTCGTGATTTTCATCACCCTTTTTGAACTCGTTTCTTATCTGATCAACATCATCGTTACGGTGGTGATCGTGCAATTTGTGCTTAGCCTGCTGATCTCTTTCAATGTGGTCAACCTGCACAACAATCTGGTTGCCGCGGTGTGGCAGGCGGTGAATGCCATTCTTGAACCAATCCTGCGCCCGGTGCGGCGGATCATGCCGAATACCGGAGCGATCGATTTCTCGCCGATGGCAGTAATTATCGGCCTTTCAATGCTGCAGATCGTGCTCAAGAACCTAGCCTATGCGAGCCTTACATGACCACTGCCGCTGTTATCGACGGAAAAGCCTTTGCCGAAAACCTGCGCGCCCGCATCGCTGTGGCCGCCGCGCAGTTTGAAGTGCACGCCGGGCGCAAGGCTGGTCTGGCTGTGGTGCTGGTGGGTGAAGACCCGGCGAGCCAGGTCTATGTCCGCAGCAAGGGCAAGCAGACTGTCGCCTGCGGCATGAATTCGTTCGAGTACAAGTTGGGCGATGATACCTCCGAAGGCGCGCTGCTTGATGTCGTGGAGCGGCTTAATGCCGATCCGGCAGTGGACGGCATTCTCGTCCAGCTGCCGCTGCCCTCGCATATCGACGAGCAAAAAGTGATCGCCGCGATCAATCCGGACAAGGACGTTGACGGCTTCCATGTGGTCAATTCTGGCCGTCTTTCGGTGGGTCTGCCGGGCTTTGTCCCTTGCACGCCACTGGGCTGCCTGATGCTGTTGAAGGACCGGTTGGGTTCGCTTTCCGGCCTTGATGCTGTGGTCATCGGCCGCTCGAACATCGTCGGAAAGCCGATGGCCGCGCTGCTGATTGCCGAAAGCTGCACGGTGACGGTGGCGCACAGCCGGACCAAGGATCTGCCGGAAGTAGTCAAGCGCGCCGATATCGTCGTCGCTGCCGTTGGTCGCGCGGAAATGGTCAAGGCGGACTGGATCAAGCCCGGCGCAACCGTGATCGACGTTGGCATTAACCGCCTGCCGCCTGAGCCGGGTTCGGACAAGGGCAAGCTGGTTGGCGATGTTGACTATGCGGGCGTCGCCAAGGTTGCTGGCGCGATCACCCCGGTGCCGGGCGGGGTCGGGCCGATGACCATTGCTGTGCTGCTGCGCAACACGCTGGTCGCCGCGCACCGCAATGCCGGGATCGTGCTGGATGAGGCGGCGCTGTGAAGCGCGCGGCTCTCGCGCTCGGCCTGCTGGTGCTGGCTGGCACTGCTCAGGCTGAGGACAAGCGCGGGCCTTCACGGAATTCCTATGCCAATCCCAGCGCAGTGATCGCTGCCGAACTCGCCTTCTCGCAGGCCGCGCAGGAAAAAGGCCAATGGACGGCCTTTGCCGAAGCCGCCGCACCCGATGCGGTGATGTTCACGCCAAAAATGGTCTATGCCCAAACTTGGCTGAAAGGCCGCGCCAATCCGGCGCAGGCGGTGAAGTGGCAGCCCCGCGAGGTCTGGTCGAGCTGCGACGGCTCGCTGATGGTCAGTCACGGCGCGTGGCAAGGGGGCAAGGCCAACGGCTATTTCACCACGCTGTGGCAGCGGCAAAAGGACGGCAAGTACAAGTGGATTCTCGACCACGGCGATGCCCTGAAAGAGGCAGAACCTGCGCCCGAGATGATCGCCGCGCACATCGCCGATTGTTCGGAGCGCGGCCTGCGCCCCACCACCGCGCCAGCGGTCAAGGTTGGCAAAGGTTCCTCCAAAGTGCTTGCCCCGCTCGATCCCAAGTACCGCGCCGGTAAATCGGACGATGGCTCGCTGACTTGGGAAGTGACAGTTGACCCTTCCGGCGCGCGCAATCTTTCAGTCGAATGGAAGAAGGACGGCGAGGTCTCGCCCGTGCTGATCGAAGAAGTCGCGGCGGAGAAGGGCTGAGGCACAATGCTTGACCTCTTCATCTCTGCCTTCGTCACCCTGTTCGTGGTGATCGACCCGCCCGGCTGCGCGCCGATCTATGCCGGGCTGACCAGCGGCGCGACGCCCCGGCAGGCCACCGGAATGGCCGCCCGCGCCTGCATGATCGCGGCGATCATCCTGGTTTTCTTTGCCCTGTTTGGCGAGAATCTACTCAGCTTCCTGCATATCGAACTCAACTCGTTCCGCATCGCTGGCGGCATTCTGCTGTTCGTCATCGCGCTCGACATGGTGCTCGAAAAGCGCACCGAGCGCCGAGAAAAGCGCGCCGAGGAAATCATGCACACGCCCGAGGTTGAGGACGTCTCGGTCTTCCCGATGGCCATGCCGATGATCGCCGGACCGGGCTCAATCGCCACGATCATGCTGCTGATGGCGCAGGCCCAAGGCACAGAGGCAACGCTGGTGATCCTCGCCGCGATGCTCGGCGTGATCGTGCTGACTTTCGCCGCGCTGGCTGCGGCTGGCCCGCTGATGAAGCTGGTTGGCGCCAAGGTTGAGGCCGTCATCACCCGCATCCTCGGCGTGTTGCTGGCGGCATTGGCGGCGCAATACGTGGTGGATGGGGTGAAGGTGGTTTTGGGCTAGCCCTACTGCAACGTCACCCGCTCATCCCCGCTATCGTGCCGTCCATAGAACTGCATAAGCTGCACCATCAGCTCGCAGCGTTCAGACAACCCATCAGCTTCCAGCAGCGCCTGCTTTGAAGCTGCATCGAAAGGCACGATCTGGGCGACGCCATTGATCAGCGATTGGTCATCAAGCCGGGCCACTGAATCCCAATCCACCTGGTAACCTTGGGCATCGGCAAAGCGCCGGGATTCCTGTTCGAACGAGGCACGCTCGACGGCGGCGAGGCAATCATCCTCGCGCTCGTCCAGCAGTTCGCCCTCAATCTGGCGGAAGGGGGTAATAACGTCGAGTTCGCGCAGCACGCGAAAGCGGCTCTCGCCCTCGAGCACGATGTTGAAGCGGCCGCCATCAAGCGCCTCGAACTCGCCGATCTTACCGATGCAGCCCACCGAGAAGAGCGGCGCGCCCTCTTCGCTGCGTTGCGGCTGGATCATGCCGATCCGCCGGTCGCGCGCCAGTGCATCCTTGATCAGCGCCTGATAGCGCGGCTCAAAGATGTGCAGCGGCAGGTGCAATCCGGGGTAGAGGATCGCGCCGGGCAGCGGGAAAATCGAGATGCGTTTGGCTGCCATTATCAGCCGAACAGCACGGTGGAAAGCTTGCGCCGGGTGGCGGAAACCCAGGGGTCTTCCAGACCAACCGCTTCGAAGATCTGCAGCAGCTTGGCCCGCGCCGCGCCTTCATTCCATTCGCGGTCGGCGCCTACCATTTTGAGCAGCGTTGCAGCCGCCTCGTCGCGTTCACCAGCGGCAAAGGCGGCATTGGCGAAGGCGATCTGGGCGTCCATGTCATCGGGCGCAGCGTTTGCGGTATGACGCAGTGCGGCCAGCTCGCTGTCATCGGGCTTGTCCTTGGCCAGCTCCAGCGCAGCCTTAGCCTGAACCAGCAGCGGGTCTGCGGCAAGCTTGGCATCAAGCGCGGCGAGCACGGCATCAGCCTCATCAGTCTGCCCGGCCAGCGTCAGTGCCTTTACCAGCCCGGCATTGGCCGCGGCGCTATCCGGTGCGATTTCGACGATCTGCGAGAAGATCCCGGC
>CANGBE010000089.1 GCA_947451875.1 Sphingomonadaceae bacterium
CAGCTTTGCCTATGCTTTCCGCCGAGCCGTGGGCAACACCCCAAGCGGTTTCCGTCAGCGCCAGCTCCGTTCGCTCGATGGGTAGGCGCTTCTTGTCCTGAATTCGACAATGCGGCTTGATTACGGACAAGGCTGCGATTGCCAATGTACCCGCCATTCCGGCTTAACCACCCGATAAGCGCGGGGTCGATCCGCCGCGGGTGAAGGGATTGAGGATATGACAGAACTGCTCGTCGCAGGCGCGCTGATCGACGAGGCTCGCAAGGCCACCGGCATCGTCGATTTTGACAGCGAATCCTATCGCGAGGGGCTGGAAGTGCTCGTCCGCGATGTGAACCGGCAAGCGGCAAACTATTCCGAAGGCGGCTTCGCCCGCGTGAAGAACGACATCGGGCACTACCTGCGTAATCGCCTGAAGGTTTCAGACTACCTGCGCCAGAATCCCGAACTGCTGACCCGTCCGGTGGAGCGCCCCGTTTTCGTTATGGGCGTGCCGCGTACCGGCACCACCTTGATGAGCAACCTACTCGCTGCCGATCCCGCGCGCCGCTCACCGCTGACTTGGGAAATCGATGATCCGGTGCCGCCGGCGACCTCGGCCACGCTGAAGACAGATCCGCGCGCCCTCGCCCGGCTGGCTCAGGAAAAGGCCATGCTCGCCGCCAACCCCGACATGGGCAAATACTATCGCGGATCGGCCGTCTATCCCAACGAATGCGTGTTCTTCATGGCGCACGATTTCAAGACGCTGATGATCGAAAGCAAGGGCGTGCTGCCGGAGTACAAGGAGTTCATCTTCTCCTGCGACATGACCAGCGCCTATGAATACCACAAGAAGTTCCTGCAGCTGCTCCAGCAGGACGCGCTGGGCGTGTGGAACGTCAAGAAGCCGAGCCACGCGCTGTGGCTGGAAACGATCTTCAAGGTCTATCCCGATGCGCGGGTGATCTGGACCCACCGCGATCCCTTCACCGCCACCGGATCGCTGATGAGCGTGATCTCGCTCAGCCACGTGGGCCATCTAGGCAAGATCGACGCCGAATGGCTGGGCGAAGACTACCCCTGGCAGGCCGCCGAGCACGCCAATCGCATCATGGATTTCCGCGACAAATTCGGCGAGGACAAGATCATCGACGTTCACTACGCCGATCTGCTGAACGACCCGGTTGGCGAGACCAAGAAACTCTATGCCAAGCTTGGCGACGAATGGACGGCGGAGGCCGAGGCCGGAATTCAGGGCTGGGTCGATGACAACCCGCAGGACAAGTTCGGTCGCCACGAATACAAGCTCGCGCAATATGGACAGAGCGTCGAGAAATTGACCCCGCTGTTCGAGCGCTATCTGTCACGCTACGATATTGCCCGTGAGGGTTGAGGGAGAATTAGAATGCTGATCGGCATCCATTACCAGAATGGCTATATCTGCGACGATATCGAGGCCGCCATTGCCGAGTTCAAGGCGCGCGGGCTTACCAAGGACCCGATGATCATCCCGGTCGATCAGATGGTCGATACGCCCGAAGGCCCCAAGCGTCAGAAAAGCCGGATATGCATGTTCATGCTTGGCGGCGTTCAGTACGAGCTGATTGAAGTCGAGATTGACGAAACCGGCGCCTATGCCAATGCCAAGGACAACGGCGGGGCAATGCGCTTTCACCACACCTGCCAGCGCGTTGCCGACTACGCCGAGTTCCGGAAGGCTGTCGATGCTCAGGATCTGCCACTGGTGTTCGAGCGCAACTCCGGCCCCGGCGCGCTAAGCTTTGCATATCTCGATGGTCGCAAGGCATTTGGGCACTATCTGGAATACACTTGCATGCCCGACGCAATGTGGGACCAGATCAGCGCGATGTGATTGTCAGACAGGCTCGGAAGCGCGCTCAATCGGCCCGTAAAGCGTCGTGCGCTGGCGCAGTGTGCGCCCAGCGGCGCGGGCAATGTCGGCCAGACTTTCAACCGTCAGTTCCTGCCCGTGGCTCGCTCCGGCTGCGCGGCTGATGCTTTCGTTCATCAGCACCCCGCCCAAATCGTTGCAGCCTGCCGAAAGCATGGCCGCTGCGCCATCTGCACCCAGCTTCACCCACGAGCACTGGATCGATGAAATGCGCGTGTGCAGCACGATGCGCGCCACGGCATGCATCATCACTGCCTCGCGCCAGGTTGGCCCCTTGCGGCTCTGACCCCGGCGATACATCGGCGATTCCATGTGGACGAGCGGCAGCGGCACAAATTCGGTGAAACCGCCGGTCTCGCCTTGCAGCCGCCTGATCGCGAGCAAATGCCGCGCCCAATGGACCGGTTCTTCCATGTGGCCGAACATGATTGTCGCCGTGGTGGGCAGGCCAACCTTGTGCGCGGTGCCAACGATGTCGAGCCACAGATCGGTGGTCAGCTTGTCAGGGCAGATGTGTGTGCGGATTTCATCGTCGAGGATTTCCGCCGCCGTGCCCGGCAGCGAACCCAGTCCAGCGTCTTTCAGGCGGCGCAGGTATTCTTCCATCGAAACGCCAAGTGTCGATGCGCCTTGATGCACTTCCAGCGGCGAGAAAGCGTGAACGTGCAGGCTTGGGCAAGCCGCCTTCACTGCTTCCAGAATGCCGGCATAGGTTTCGCCAGTGTAGCTTGGGTGGATGCCGCCCTGCAGGCAGACCTCGGTCGCGCCTTTGGCAACCGCCTCGCGCGCGCGCTCGGCCACTGCCGCACTATCCAGAACATAGGGCTTATCGCGGAAGCCGGCATTGGCGCTGGTTTTGGAAAAGGCGCAAAAGGTGCAGGCATAGGCGCAGATGTTGGTGTAATTGATGTTGCGGTTAATGACATAGGTCACTTCGCTACCGCGCGTTTCCACCCGCAAGGCATCGGCCGCCTCGACCACTGCCTGAGCCGCAGCACCACGCGCAGCGAACAGCGTCGCGATTTCGCCTTCAGACAATTCATGCCCGTCAGCCGCCCGATCAAGCAGAGCGTGAATCTGCATCGACACCGGCCCCGCCATGTTCCGGCCCAGCGGTGCTTGGGGCGCCCCCGGAACGGGGTCGACCACGCCCGGACTCCAGACAGAGTCACGACCCAGCCACTCGGAATCGGAAAGCTTCAATACTGCAGGCCGCAGCTTAGCATCGATCCAGCCGGGTGCCGCGATGAAGCGCGGATATATCGTCAGCCGCTCCACCAGCGGGCGGCCAGCCGAGGCGCAGATCTGCTCCAACCGCGCAATTTCGGGCCAAGGGGCTTCTGGGTTCACATGATCCTTGGTTACCGGCGAAATTCCGCCCCAGTCATCGATCCCGGCATCGATCAGTCGTCCGAGCCGCGCATCATTGAGATTGGGCGGCGCTTGAACCGATACAGAATTATCCAAAATGATCCGCGCCAGCGCCAAAGCACGCAGGAATTCTTCATCCTCCACACCTGGAATACCGGCCATCTTGGTGCCATCCTTGGCGCAGAAATTCTGCACGATGACTTCCTGCAGGTGACCGTGCTCGCGGTGGAGATCGTTCAGCGCGATCAGCGCCTCGATCCGCTCTTCCTCGGTTTCGCCAATGCCGACGAGAATACCAGAGGTCATCGGCATCTTCGCCCTGCCCGCTGCGGCTATCGAAGCGAGCCGCACGGCGGGAACCTTGTCTGGCGATCCGTGGTGCGGGCCGCCTTTATCGCCCAGCCGGTCAGCCGTGGTTTCCAGCATCAGGCCGCATGATGCAGCGAAAGGTTTGAGCGCCAGATAATCGGCCTCTTCCAGAACGCCGGCGTTGACGTGCGGCAGCAGGCCGGTTTCCTTGAGCACAGCCTCGGCGCAATGGCGGACGTAATCGATAGTGTGCTCGAAGCCGTGGTCAGCCAGCCATTCGCGCGCGGCAGCGTAGCGGCGCTCGGGCGCGTCTCCGAGGGTGAACAGGGCTTCCTTGCACCCTGCAGCCAGTCCGTCACGGGCAATATCGAGCACTTCGTCGAGCGACAGGTAAGGTGCGGGAACCTGCGAAGGCGTGGTGGCGAAGGTGCAGTAATGGCAAACGTCAGCACACAGGCGAGTCAGCGGAATGAACACCTTGCGGCTGTAGGTCATCCGCGCCGGTCCGCGAGCATCACGCCGCTCGCGAGCATCAGCCAGCAGCGCTTCGACAGGCATCGCAGATAGCCGGGCTTTGAGGCTGGTCATCACGTCCAATTCAGTACTCCACACCCACCGCCGCCAGCACTTCCCTTGCCAGTCGCGACTGGTCATCAGGCCCGCGCATGAGCGTATTAGCAAGGGTGACTGCTAGCCCACCCGCTTGCAAGTGCATCGCATCATCACCGTCGCTGCGATCAATAACAAGGGTGTCGAGCAGCGTGCCATAATGTGCGGCAATCGCATGGTTTGAACCTTCCTGCCCCAACTCCGCGAGCAATTTGGACAGAGGCCCTTTCAGAGCCTTGCCGCCGATCAAGGGCGAAATCGCAATGCGCGGGACCGTCAGCCCAGCTAGTGCGCCGCGCACGCCATCGACCGCAAGTATGGGATCAACGCTGAGGAAGGGATTTGAAGGGCAGAAGACCACCGCCGATAGATCAGGCCGCGCCAAGGCCTCGGCAAAGGCTGTCGATGGCCGCGCACCAGGCGTTCCGGCAAAGCGGATCGCGGAGACGGAAGGCGCGCACTGCTCTCCTACGAACCATTGCTGGAAGTCCTGCCAGCCTTTCGCAGTCTGCACCTGTGTACGCACTGGATCATCGCTCATCGGCGCGACCTTGTGGGCGATGCCTAGGCTTTGGGTAAGCCGAACAGTTACATCTGAAAGACTCTCACCCGCACGCAGCCGCCAGCTGCGGGCGACGTGCATGCCAAGATCGCGGTCACCCAAATTGAACCAGTCCGCCTCGCCGAGAGCCTTGAGCGCGGCCATGGCCTGCCACGTCTCACCGGCTACCCCCCAGCCGCGCTGGCGATCGTTCAGGCCGGCCATGGTATAGGTCACTGAGTCAATATCAGGGCAAATGGTGAGACCCAGATGCTCAAAGTCATCCCCGGTGTTGACCACCACGGTCAGCCGTTCAGGCGGGAGGACAGCGGCAAGCCCTGCAGCGAGTTTAGCCCCACCAACTCCGCCGGATAGCGCCAGTACATGGCCGCTGCTCACGGGAACATATCCCCCTCAATCGGGCGCATGATTGAAGCCGCGCCAGTTCCATCTTCTTCTGTCACCCAACGGCCTGCACCGCGCACAATGGCGACCGGCGTACCTTCCGCACCCTCACCCATGGCGAGAACGGCGAAGGCGGCGATAGCATCAGCAACAGCAACAATCGTCGCTTGAAGAGTCCGCCCAAACATATCAGTCTGTCCGCGCCGGTCATCAGTGTGATTGAGGCCAGCGCAACCAATCGCAGTGCCGAGCGTGCCCTGTCGCCATGCCCGGCCAAGGCTATCAGCAATGATCACCGCAGGCCGTCCTGGCAGCGCTGCCCGGATTGCGCGCGCCGAAGCATCGGGATCGCGCGGCCACAACAACACCTGCTCATTTGCAACATTAGAAGCGTCAATGCCCGAATTGGCCGTAACATGGCCGGTGCGGTGCCGCGTGATTATGGCGAATGGCGTTGCCCGCATCACTGATTGCGCCTCATCAAGGATCAGTTGCGCGAGCTCTGCCGGCCGGCCTGACATGGACGAAAGCTCTCGCGCTTGCGGATCGGGCGTAACATCAGCCAGATCCGCAAAACGACCCTCCGCCTTTGAGACGATCTTTTGCGCCACCACGACCACATCATCGCTACCGATGAAAATGCCGGAATTCTGCGCCGCGCGGACGATCGCGCTCGCGACATCGCATCCAGCTGTGAATTGCGGCATTGCAGGCAGAAGCTCTACCGCCATATGAGGCAGCGATTCAGTCACCGGAGGCACCATTCGGAATCATAGTTCCGCAATGGCGCAATTCGGCCCAGCTGCAACAGGAAAAAGGATAAATTGGCATGGCAAGCATAGGCGTCATCGGCGGAACAGGCGCATTGGGCAAAGCAATCGCGCGGCGTTTGGCTAAGGGCGGGCATGAAGTAACCATCGGCTCGCGCTCTGCCGAAAGCGCTCAGGCAGCGGCTGAAGAGATCGGCGCGGCTGGTGGCGCAACCAATGACGATGCCGCGCGCGGCATGGATGTGGTAATCGTAACCGTCCCCTATTCAGCCCATTCTGACACCTTTACCCAGATCAAGGATGCAGTCGGAACCGCTATCGTCGTGGATACCACCGTGCCGCTCGTCCCACCCAAGGTGATGCGCGTGCAGCTTCCCGCTGCAGGTAGTGCCGCTGTAGAGGCGCAGGGTTACCTCGCCGAAGGCGCGCGTTTGGTCTCTGCCTTCCATTCTGTGGCCGCACACAAGCTGATCCACGACGAAAAAATAGATTGCGATGTGCTGGTGTTTTCCGACGATGTCGAGGCGCGCAGCGTAGTTGTCAGCCTGTGCGCAGACATGGAAC
>CANGBE010000090.1 GCA_947451875.1 Sphingomonadaceae bacterium
CCCATAGCCTGTAACCTCGGAAAAGTGAGACTTCACGCCCTCCAGGCGGTCTCACTTTTCCGAGGTTACAGGCTATCGTGCGAGTCGAAGGCTGAAGCCAGTATCCGACTGAAGTCGGAGGGGTTACTCCCCGAGTGGGACTCTAAAAAATTAGGCGTCAAAATCTGATCTGAATCAGATCAGAACTTCATGCCAACGCCAGCGGTCACGGCATCGCCCTGGTCAGCCCAGGCGTTCTTGAAGAAGTGGCGATATTCGGTGGTCAGATAAACCTTGCTGCCAACGTTGTAGTTGACGCCGGCACCCAGATGCCAGTTGCCATCGCAGAAGCCCGAGCAAGGAGCGGTGGTGTAACCGCCGGTCGCGAACAGCTTGGCTGCATCACCAACCTTGGCGCCGAGACGGCCGGTGAAGCCATAAGCAACCTTGGTGCCGCCAGTCAGTATCTTGTCTGCCGACAGCTCAACACCGGCAAATGCGCTGCTGCCAAGATCGAAATCATAGCCAGCGGCGATTCCAGCAACGGCATCGCTGCCACCGCCATACCAGATCGCGCCGCCGCGTGCTTCGACGCGTACTTCATTAGCGAGAGCGGGAGTAGCGGCTGCAACAGCAGCGGTCGCGGCGAGCGCGAGAAGAACTTTACGCATAAATAAACTCCTGAGATAAATGCCCATTCTTATGTGCGGGCAGGGCCTCAGGTAGGATTCGGAAGTGTAACCTGCAATGAACAAACCTTGTCAGAAATTGGGCAGATTCAGAGTGTTGCTGCAATGCAACATGTTCCGACAGACCTGTCGGAAGTCCGGCAAAACTGCCCGATGGGGCACTTGACACGCCAAGACTAGACTCGCGGCGCGCCGTCTGCCAATCGCGCTAGCCATGAACGCCCCTGCCCCCAACAGCTTCCGCACTCTGCCTGACGATCGTGGCCATTTCGGCCAGTTCGGTGGGCGCTATGTCGCCGAAACGCTGATGCCACTGATCCTTGAGCTGGAAACGGCTTACCGCGCTGCGAAGGCTGATCCGAAGTTCACCGAAGAGTTCGAGGACCTGCTCGAACACTACGTCGGCCGCCCTAGTCCGCTTTATTTTGCCCCGCGCATCACTGAGGAACTGGGCGGCGCGCAAGTGTGGTTCAAGCGCGACGAGCTGAATCACACCGGCGCCCACAAGATCAACAACTGCATCGGCCAAATCCTGCTCGCCATGCGCATGGGCAAGACGCGGATCATCGCCGAAACCGGCGCGGGCCAGCACGGCGTGGCGACAGCTACCGTCTGCGCGCGCTTTGGCCTGCCCTGCGTGATCTTCATGGGCGCGACCGACGTCGCCCGACAGGCCCCCAACGTGTTCCGCATGAAGCTGCTCGGTGCCGAAGTGGTGCCGGTAACCAGCGGCGCGGCAACGCTGAAGGACGCGATGAATGAGGCGCTGCGCGATTGGGTCGCCAATGTGCACGATACTTTCTATATCATCGGCACCGCAGCTGGCCCGCATCCGTACCCTGAGATGGTGCGCGATTTCCAGAGCGTGATCGGCCGCGAGGCGCGGGCGCAACTGCTTTCGCGCACCGGTCGCCTGCCCGATCTGCTGGTCGCGGCGATTGGCGGCGGATCGAACGCCATTGGCCTGTTCCACCCCTTCCTCGATGATCCCACCGTCAAGATGCTAGGCGTCGAAGCGGCAGGGCACGGGCTGGACTTTGCCCACGCAGCCAGCCTCGCAGGCGGACGCCCCGGCATCCTCCACGGCAACAAAACCTACCTGCTGCAGGACGACGACGGCCAGATCACCGAGGCGCACTCGATTTCGGCTGGCCTCGACTATCCCGGCATCGGGCCAGAGCATTCGTGGCTGAAAGAGATCGGCCGGGTCGATTACACCTCGGTCACCGATACCGAAGCGCTCGAAGGTTTCCAGCTGCTCTGCCGTACTGAGGGGATCATTCCGGCGCTCGAACCTGCCCACGCCATCGCCGCAGTCGCCAAGGTTGCGCCGACGATGGACAAGGACCAGATCATCATCGCCAACCTGTGCGGGCGCGGGGACAAGGATATTTTCACGGTCGCCGAAGCGCTGGGAGTGGAAATGTGAGCCGCCTCTCCTCCGCCTTTGCCAAGGGCCACCCGGCCCTCGTCACCTTCATCACCGCCGGTGATCCGACGCCCGGCGCCACCCCGGCGATCCTTGACGCGCTGGTTGCGGGCGGTGCCGATGTGATCGAGCTGGGCATGCCGTTCACCGATCCGATGGCCGATGGCCCGGCGATTCAGGAAGCGAATATCCGCAGCCTTGGCGCTGGCACCAAGACCGCCGACATCTTCCGCATGGCGGCAGACTTCCGCGCCCGGCACCCGGACGTGCCACTGGTGTTGATGGGCTATGCCAACCCGATGACTACCCGCGGGTCGGAATGGTTCGCTGGCGAATGCCAGAAGGCCGGTGTCGACGGCGTGATCTGCGTCGATATTCCGCCCGAGGAAGATCCAGAGCTTGGCCCGGCACTGCGCGCAGTTGGCGTTTCGCTGATCCGCCTCGCCACGCCAACCAGCGATGCGGCGCGGCTTCCGGCGATCCTCGAAGGCTCCTCGGGCTTTCTCTATTACGTCTCGGTCGCGGGCATCACCGGCAAGCAGCAGGCGGCGCTGGGCTCGATCGAGGAAGCGGTGAAGCGCATCAAATCGACCACCGATATCCCCGTCGCCGTCGGTTTCGGCGTGCGTACGCCCGAACAGGCAGCGGCGATCGCCAAGCATGCTGATGGCGTGGTCGTTGGCTCGGCACTGGTCGATCTGGTGGCCCAGCACGGGGCCGATGCAGCCGGACCGGTGGAGGCGCTGACGCGCGCTCTTGCCGAAGCGGTCCATTCTGCGCGATAAGAGCCCATGTCCTGGATCACCAAAGTCCGCAATTCGCTCTCCCGCGTCACCAAGCGCGAGACGCCGGATAACCTCTGGATCAAATGCCCTTCGTGCAGCGAGATGCTGTTCACCAAAGAGTATGAGGAAAACCTCAGCGTCTGCCCGCGCTGCGAGCATCACGGGCGGATCGGCGCCGATGCACGCATGGCGCAGCTGCTCGACCCCGGCTTCAAGCTGCTGCCCGCGCCCAAGGTTGCCGAGGACCCGCTGAAGTTCAAGGACAGCAAGAAATACCCTGACCGCCTGAAGGCAGCCCGCGCGGCCAATCCGCACAACGATGCGCTGACCAATGCAGCAGGCACTATCGAGGGGCAAAAGGTTGTCCTTGGCGTGCAGGACTTCGCCTTCATGGGCGGATCGATGGGCATGGCTGTCGGTGAGGCTTTCGTCATGGGGGCAGAACGCGCGATCAAGGATCGCTGCGCCTATGTGATCTGCACCGCCGCTGGCGGCGCGCGGATGCAGGAGGGCATTCTCAGCCTGATGCAGATGCCCAAGACAACGGTCGCGGTGCGGCGGCTGAAGGCGGCAGGCCTGCCCTATATCGTGCTGCTGACCGACCCGACCACCGGCGGCGTTACTGCCAGTTATGCCATGCTGGGCGATATCCACATCGCCGAGCCGGGTTGCCTTATCGGCTTTGCTGGGCAGCGCGTGATTCAGGATACCATACGCGAAAAGCTGCCCCCCGGCTTCCAGCGCGCTGAGTATCTCTATGAGCACGGCATGGTGGATATGGTCGTGCACCGCAAAGACCTGCGCGCCCAGCTGGCGCGGCTGCTGGGATACTTGCAGCCAGCGAAGGCGGCGTGATTGCCAACAGTGCGCGACTTCGCCACTTCAGATAATCCGGCAGTCCAGACCCAGCTTGACCGCCTTGCCGCACTATCGCTGCCGCAGGGGCGCTTCGGGCTTGAGACGATCCGCGAGCTGCTGAACCGGCTGGGCAATCCGCAAGCGAGCATTCCGCCCGCCTTTCATGTCGCCGGAACCAACGGCAAGGGCTCAACCTGCGCTTACCTGCGTGCCATGCTGGAGGCGCAGGGCCTTCGCGTCCACACTGCCACCAAGCCGCATCTGGTACGTTATAACGAGCGCATCCGGCTAGCGGGCGAGCTGATTTCCGATGATCTGTTGGCGCAGCTTTTGGCCGAGGTGCTCGACGTCGGCGCAGACCTGAACCCCAGCTTCTTCGAAGTCACTACCGCCGCAATGTTCCTAGCCTTTGCCCGAGTCCCAGCAGACGTCTGCGTGATCGAGGTCGGCCTCGGCGGACGGTTCGATGCCACCAATGTGCTGGAAACTGCAGTGGCCTGCGGCATCGCCACACTGGGAATTGATCACGAGGCCTTCCTGCTGCGCGAAGAGGAAGGCGTTCCGCAAGATCCGCTGGCGAAGATCGCTTTCGAGAAAGCCAGCATCGCGCAGGACGGCGTACCGCTGGTGACGCAGACCTATCCGCGCGAAGTTGCCGCTGAAGTCGCCCGTACCGCTACTGCCCATGGCGCGCCGCTGATCATGCGCGGGGCAGACTGGTGGGCCAAGCCAAGCGAAGGTGCCATCACCTATCGCGACCGCCACGGCGAGCTGATCCTGCCGCTGCCAACCCTCGCCGGAGCGCATCAGGCCGATAACGCCGCACTGGCCGTGGCAATGCTGCGCCATCAGAATGTGATCGCAGTGTCGGAAGAAGCGATGGCCGAGGGCATCAGCTCGGCCCGCTGGCCTGCGCGGCTGCAACTGCTGGGCGCAGGTCCGCTGACTGCACAGGCGGGTAGCCGCAAGGTCTGGCTTGATGGCGGGCACAACCCCGATGCTGGCCTCGCGATTGCCCGCCACTTTGCCGAAGCCGAGCCGTTCCATCTGATCATCGGCATGCTGGCCAACAAGGATGCTGGCGCGATTGTCGGCCCCATCCGGGACCATCTACTCTCCGTCTCGGTGGTTCCCGCACCCGGCCACGAAGCCCATCCGCCCGAAGAGTTCGCCGCGCATACCGATCTGCCGGTGCACAGTTTCGCTAACGTAGAGGCCGCGCTCAGTGCCCTGCCGCCAGCAGGCGACGTGCTGATCGCCGGATCACTCTACCTCGCGGGCGAAGTGTTGCGGCTCAATCAGGAAATTCCGGACTGAGAATCAGCCCGGCGAGCAGGCACCTTTTGCCCGGGCTTTGGCGGAATCGATCAGCCATTTGTTCGCCGCATAGCGCAGCGGCGTGAGTGCAGGCACCGGCACAGTAACCCGCGCCACCGGAACCCCGGCTTCGCTGGTGAGGATCACCGCCGTCGGCGAACTTTCGAGGCTCTTGAACACCAGCGCCAGTTCAGCAGGTGGCAGCACGACATTGGCGGTTTCAATCTGGCTCCCCAGCCGCGTAGCATAGGCACCGGCGGGCAGTTTCAGCGTGGTCGAAACTGCATAGGGCCCAAAGGTCTTGCCCCCGACTTCGAGCGAGAGCGTAACCGGCTTGCCCGATTTCGGGCGCAGCGAGGTCTGCAATTCCATCAGAGCCGGAACGTGTTTGACATAGGCGGCAACCGGATCGACTTCATTCGCCCACTTCAGCCGCAGAAAACTCGGCAGAGCCGGATCGACGCGCCTGTTGGTTTCGGGCGCAGAGAGCGCGGCGGCCTGCGGTTCCAACAGCAATTCCGAGGCACCGCCAAAGCGCCCGCCATCGCGCGCGAGCAAGGTGCGGTCATGCTTGACGCCCAGCGTCAGGCCCGCGCTATGACAGACGGCGACTTCAGCTGCGGCGGTGACGCCAGAACCGGCTACGACTGCGACTGCAATGAAAGCCAGCGATCCCTTCAGCATAATCTCTCTCCGATGCGCGCGCTGGCCGTTTGGCTAGCGCGATTCGTGCCCACCGAACGCAGCTAATGCCTTATTTTGAAAGGCCGCAAGCCTGTTAAGAATGATTCTTGTTTGGGCCGCCCGCGCACTGAAAGATTGGTGTCAGAATGGCGCAGTGCGTTCCCTGGCGGGACGGCTATTCGCCAAATTGTCAGAGGTTTTCTGCTGCTTTGGCACCGGCAATCCGCTCATTCCGGCTGACCCGCGCCCATTCGGCGAGCACGAAGACCAGCGAGATCACCGCCGTCAGCGCGGTCCAGCGGAACACCGCGGCATAACCGTACTGGTCAAACGCTTCACCAGTCCAGCCGCGTCCCAGCGTGCCGATCAGCGAAACCAGCGAGCCGAGCAAGGCATACTGGATCGCGCCATACTGCTTTGAAACGATGCTGGATACGTAAGCCACGAAAGCGGTGAGTGCGAGGCCGGTGACGACGTTTTCATAGCAGATCGCCAGCAGTAGCCGCACCATGCGCTCGTCCGAATGCAGCCAGACCGCCAGCACATCGAGCCGGAACAGATGGGCGAACGCATCGATCCCCGCCCCGCCCTCAGCGAGATCGGCATAGAGGAAATTGCCCAGCGGCGGCAGCACCGCCCCCATCACAATCGTCGGGAAGCGGCCCAGCCGGACAAAGAA
>CANGBE010000091.1 GCA_947451875.1 Sphingomonadaceae bacterium
CTCCTGGCTGCTGAAGAAAATGGGATCAGTTTCGAGATGTCAGAAGTGAAGATCCGCCGGGCGCTGCTTTCGGTGTCCGACAAGGCTGGACTGGTTGATCTGGGACGTGCGCTGGCTGCGCGCGGCGTCGATCTGGTTTCCACCGGCGGCACGGCCAAGGCGCTGCGCGATGCGGGCCTTGCCGTGCGCGACATTTCCGACCTCACCGGCTTTCCCGAAATGATGGACGGCCGCGTCAAGACTCTGCACCCCAAGGTGCATGGCGGTCTGCTTGCGGTGCGTGACAATCCCGAACACGCCGCTTCGATGGAAGAACACGCCATTGGCGCGATCGATCTGGTTGTGGTCAATCTCTATCCGTTCGAAGCCACCGTCGCCAAGGGCGCGGAGCGCGACGAGATCATCGAGAATATCGACATCGGTGGGCCATCGATGGTGCGCTCGGCGGCGAAGAACCACCTTTACGTGACGATCGTAACCGATCCCGCAGACTATAGCGCACTGCTTGCCGAACTCGACGCGACCGACGGCGCCACGACCTATGACTTCCGCCGCAAGCTGGCGGGCAAGGCCTATGCCGCGACGGCTGCCTATGATTCGATGATCAGCCAATGGTTCGCTTTCTCCGATCAGGGCGAAACCTTCCCCGAAACGCTGGCAATTACCGGACGCCGGGTGACCGAGCTGCGTTACGGCGAAAACCCGCACCAGAAGGCCACGCTCTATACCCCCGTTGGCCCACACATCAGCGGCATTGCGCAGGGTGAACAGGTGCAGGGCAAAGAGCTGTCCTACAACAATTACGCCGATGCTGACGCGGCGTTTGAGCTGGCTGCCGAGTTCAAGGGTCAGGCCCCCGCCGTGGTCATCGTCAAGCACGCCAACCCTTGCGGCGTGGCGCAGGGTTCCAGCCTGCTCGAGGCATGGAACGGCGCGCTGCAATGCGATTCGGTTTCGGCCTTTGGCGGGATCGTCGCGGTTAACGTGCCGCTCGACGGACCAACGGCAGAGGCGATCTGCGAGATCTTCACCGAAGTTGTCGTTGCCCCCGCCGCTGACGAGGCTGCCCGCGCCGCTTTCGCCAAGAAGAAGAACCTGCGCCTGTTGCTCACCGGCGAGTTTCCCGATCCGCGCCGCGCCGGGCTGATGGTCAAGCCGATCACCGGCGGTATGCTGGTGCAGACGCGCGATAACGGTGCGATTACGCTGGATGACCTCAAGGTCGTGACCCAGCGCCAGCCGACGGAACAGGAACTCAAAGACTGCCTCTTCGCCTGGACCGTTGCGCGGCATGTGAAATCGAACGCCATCGTCTATGCCAAGGACGGAATCACTGCCGGCATCGGCGCAGGCCAGATGAACCGCCGCGACAGCTCGCGCATTGCCGCGATGAAGGCTTCGGAAGCTGCCGAGAAATACGGCTGGGCGCAAAGCCGCGCCTTCGGTTCGGCCGTGGCATCAGACGCCTTCTTCCCCTTCGCTGATGGCCTGCTAGCCGCTGCCGAAGCGGGCGCAACTGCGGTGATCCAGCCAGGCGGCTCGATCCGCGATGACGAGGTTATCGCTGCGGCAGACGCAGCAGGGCTGGCGATGGTGTTCACCGGAATGCGCCACTTCCGGCACTAATTGCCCGCAACTCACCGCAGGCCATTAACCATTCACCGCATCGCGCTTGGCGTGGGGGCCTTGTTCACACCTTGGCAAGGCAACGCCTGCCAAGCAGGAAACAGTAATTCTCCCTAGGCGATTCGTTCATGGACTTCCTCAAGCCCGACCTGCTGCGTTCCTTCGGCATCGGCTTCGCGCTTGGCGCTGCAGCCTTGCTGATGACCCTCGGACTTGGCGGACAGCCGGGCGGTGTCGTACCTTCGGCAGTGGCGGCGACAGCCAAGTGATGGGGCCACGGTTTACCGCCGCCGCACTTTCCCTGATCCTCGCCTTTGCGAGTTCATGCCAGCAGGCAGCGATCGCAGCCTCTCCCGAACATTCTTTCAACGCACCGGCTCCCGCACGCAAGGCTGCCGAAGGCGCAGGCCTGAAGGTGGCGGTGTTTTCCGGCGGCTGCTATTGGGGCGTCGAGGGCGTGTTCAGCCACGTGACTGGCGTGACCAGCGCGGTCTCCGGCTTTCAGGGCGGCGCGAAATCAACGGCGGAATACGAAGAGGTGTCATCCGGCGCCACCGGCCACGCCGAATCGGTGAAGGTCACCTATGATCCCGCCAAGGTTCGATATGACCAACTGCTGCAGGTGTTCTTCTCGGTGATCGCCGATCCCACCCAGCTTAACCGGCAGGGGCCGGACACCGGCACTCAGTATCGCTCGGCGCTGGTGCCGCTCAGCCCGGAACAGGCTGCTGTTGCTTCTGCCTATCTCGCGCAGATGAAAGCGTCCGGTGTCTGGAAATCGCCGATTGTCACGCGGATTGAGCCGAACAAGGGCTTCTTCCCCGCTGATGCCGAACATCAGGATTTCATGGCCGATAATCCCGGCCATCTTTACATCCAGTACTGGGATGTCGGTAAAGTGGCGGCGCTGAAGAAGATGTTTCCCGCGCTCTATAAGGCCAGCTTCACGCGGGGGTGATTCTTGTCTGGATTGACATCCGGATGCGGCAACGGCCCGCTACCAGTTACACACAGTGGAACTGAATCAAACACTGCACTATATAGTGTCCATGGTCAGGCACTCACATCACGAACATTCCGGCGCGGCCTTGGCCAGTGCGGCTCGTTTGGCGCTTGAAGAAGCGGGTGAGCAGTGGACTGATATGCGCGCCGCTGTCTTTGGCGCGTTGACTGCTGTCGAGCGCCCGGTTTCGGCCTATGATGTTGCTGAGAGCGTTTCCAAGTCACAGGGCCGGCGAGTGGCCGCCAATTCGGTCTACCGCATTCTCGACCTTTTCGTGCGGACCAATCTCGCGCGGCGGATCGAAAGCGCCAACGCCTATATCGCCAACCCGCACCCCGGGTGCCAGCATGATTGCATTTTCCTGATCTGCGATTGCTGCGGCAAGGCTGTGCATATTGATGACGATGCACTTACCGGCGCGCTGGTTGGTGCAGCGCGCGCCGCAGGCTTTGCCGATGTCCGCCCGGTGGTCGAACTGCGCGGGAACTGTTCAGACTGTAGCTGATTTACCCGCGCAGCGCCTGCATCCGCTGCAGATAGCGGGCCAGAACATCGATCTCGAGATTAACCTGATCGCCCTCTTTCAGCGCGCCCAGAGTCGTGACATCGGCGGTGTGCGGGATGATGTTCACAGCAAAGTGGCAGGTGCCATCGGTTTGATCGGTCACCTCGTTCACCGTCAGCGAAACGCCGTCAATGGTGATCGATCCCTTGGCGGCCAGATAGGGCGCCAGTTCCTTTGAAATGGCAAAGCTGATCCGGCGCGAATCGCCTGCAGGATAGATGCCGAGCACTGTGCCAAAGCCGTCGACGTGGCCGGTAACGATATGCCCACCCAGTTCGTCACCCAGCTTCAGCGCCGGTTCGAGGTTGAGCTTAGTGCCTTGGCTCCAGCGGCCTGGCACTGTGCAGGACACCGTCTCGCCCGAAATATCGACGGCAAACCAAGCGTTCCCCGCCACACCGCCGCGCTCTACAACGGTCAGGCAACAGCCCGAGCAGGAAATCGAAGCGCCGATGGCGATTTTGGCGGGATCGAAGGGGCAGGCAATCACTGCGCGCAGGTCGCCGCCCCCAGAAGAATTTGGGCCCTGTGCTTCGGTGATGGAGCCGATGGCGGTGACTATTCCGGTGAACATGGCATCGGTTCGTAGACATCAAGCGTGTCGTTGCCAAGCGTGCGGCTGTCGGTGCGCTGCCATTTGCCCGAATGCGCAAGGGCGGTGGGGGTCAGTTCGGCCAATCTTGGCACATCACCAGCAATCGTGAGCGGCGCGCGGTAGATCATCAGACGGTCAACCAGTCCGGCATCAAGGAAGGCCCGTGCTGTCTCAGCGCCGCCCTCGACCATCAGATACTGCGCGTCTTTGATCTGTCCGATGGCTTGGGGCGAGGCCACTGCCTGCCAGCCTTCAGGAACCGCTCCGCGCGTCAGCACCCAGCGCTGCGGGCTGCGCGCCTCGATGCCTGGGAGGCGGACATCAAGCCGGGGATTGTCGGCCTGCAAAGTGCCACTGCCGACAAGTATCGCATCCATCTTCGCTCGGATGGCATGGACATGGGCGCGCGAGGCCTCGCTGGTAATCCACTGGCTTTCGCCCGGCGGACGGGCCAGCGCGCCATCGGCTGACATCGCCAGTTTCAGGGTAACGTGGGGGCGGCCAAGCCGGGCACGGGTGAGGTATCCGGCAAGGCTGGCCTTGCAACTGGTACTGGGAAGAAGCTCAGCGGAAAGCCCCGCAGATCGCAGGCTTTCGATGCCTTTGCCCGCTGTGCGTGGATCGGGATCGGGGCATCCGGCAACGATGCGGGAAATGCTGGAATCGCGGATCAGCGAGCAACAACTCGGCCCGCGCTCGGAAGCGTGAGCGCAGGGTTCAAGGCTGACATAGAGCACTGCCCCTGCCGCCTGCGGTCCGGCTGCGGCGAGTGCCATGGCTTCCGCGTGGGGCCGTCCGCCTGCCTGCGTCCAACCGCGTCCGACAACCATGCCATCCTTGACGATAATGGCACCCACCGAGGGGTTGGGGCGCGCGAGCGTTACGCCGCGTGCGGAAAGTCTCGCAGCTGCGTCGAGCCAGAGCGCGTCAGGGCCGCAGTCTTCAGGGCCGCAGTGATCAGGGCTTTCCAACCGGTGCCTCTTGTTTCGTCTTGATCTTTTCCGCTGCGGCGTCGGCCTTGGCTTTTTTCTCGATAGCGTCGACATCTATGCCCGTCGCGCGGCCCAAGGCCTTGTAAGCCTTGCGCACTTCTTCGTCGCGCTTGGCCTGATCGGCGGCTATCTCGTCGTTGCGCTTCTGGTTGGCCTCAATGAATTTTTTGGTCTCGGCCATGGTGCGGTTGGCCGGCCAGGAATTGATATAGGTGATAGTCGGGCGCGGTGGCGGCACGCGCCACACGTCACGGGTCAGCCCCCAGAACAGAATGGCGGTAATAACCGAGGCGGCGAAGGCAATGCGCAGGCGATTGCGCCCGGCATCGCGGAACACATCGCGCAGATCCCCGATTGCCCCGGTGGGGGAGACGTGGGACCAGTAATTGCTTTTTCTCAAGCCGAGCATGAGTGCGATTTAGGGGTTCGGAGCGGTTTGCGCCAGTACCTCAACCAAAATGCGCATAAAGGCTGCGGCCTTCGCGCTTCAGCCAGCGATCGGCTTCGGCCAGATCGCCCTCGAACAGCGAGCTAAGGTGCGCCTTGAACCGCGGCGAATGGTCGAAATGGGCGAGGTGGGCCACTTCGTGTGCGACCACAGATCGGCGCACCATGTCGGGGGCCATGATCAGCCGCCAGTTGATCCGCACCGCGCCCCGCGCCGAGCACGAACCCCAGCGCCGTTGCGCCGATGACAGCGAAAGCGCCGGCGTGTCGCATTCTGCTTGCGCGCAATAGTGGGACAGGTCTTCGCTCACCCGGGCCAGCGCCTCGGCCCTGAGCCAGCGCGAAAGGCGCGCGGCAACCGATTCTGCCGGGCCGCCCAGCCGCACCGAGTCTCCCTCCAGCCGGACCGCGCGGGTGGCGGCGGGATCGTGGGTGACTGAGACCAGTGCCCCGCGAAACGGGAAACTTGAGCCCGGGCCGACCGGAGCGACCACCGGGATTCGCGCCGCCTGCCGCTCCAGCCAGTCGATGCGGGCTGCGGCAAAGGCCAGTGCCTCACGCGTCGGTGTCCAGCGCGGGATGGTCACCAGCACGGCAGAGCCGTCAGCCGAGAGGCGCATGGTCAGGCGTCTGGCCCGGTCATTGCGCCGCACCTGAAGTGGCAGGGTGCGGCCGTCCAGTTCGATGGTCGGTTCGGCGCGGGGATCGCGGCGCAACCAGTCAAGCACAGGAGGGCCAATCAAGCATGACCGGTTCTCTCAGCCATTATAGGCTTCATCCCAGACGATGTGGTTCTCGATGGGCCCGGCGATGTCTTCGGAGATCAGCTTGCCGCGAATCGAATGGCCCTGTTTGTGCACCGCCTCGCGGTCGCCCGAGACCAGATAGTGCCAATCGGGCAGTGGCTCGCCATGAGCGCGCAGGCGATAGGCGCAGGTCTTGGGCAGCCAGGGAATTTCGCCCACGCTCTTGAGGGTAAGCTGGACGCAATCGGGAACCGACTTTTTGCGCGCCGCATAGTCGCTGCACTGGCCCGAGCGCAGATCGAGCAGGCGGCAGCCGACATTGGTTGGCCAGACGCGGCCGGTGTCCTCGTCCTCCACCTTGTGGCGGCAGCACTGGCCGCAGCCATCGCACAGCGATTCCCATTCGGCCTTGTTCAGGCTGGCGAGCGGC
>CANGBE010000092.1 GCA_947451875.1 Sphingomonadaceae bacterium
GCCCTCCAAGCGTCGCAAGATCAAGGATCTGCGGCTCGTGACCGTGTAGCACGTTGCCAGGTACCGGTGCGTGATCGCGGAAATCGTTGGTGTAGTCCTCTTCCATCGCCAGCGCGCGGCGGCGGCCGGGAATTTGATGCGAGGTTGCAGGCCGAGCTGCATCAAGACGATCGAAACCTTCGTCGTCAGCAGCGCTCGCTTTGAACGATGTTGCCGATGCGCGTGCGGGGCGGAACTGCCCGCGCTCTGCGCCTGAACCGCCCACCTTGCGAGCGACGATAAGGCCGACGGCAGCGCCGATGACGAACATCATCAGCGCCAGCAGAATGCGTGAGGTAAATCCCAGCGGCGGTGCTGCGGCTGGGACGACGAGGTCAAGGCGCAGCGCCAGAACGAACTGTTCCAGCAGAGTGGGGCGGATCGCCAGACTGCCAAGGCCAAACAGGGCCGCAAACCACAAAGCCACCATCGCCGGAAACAGCGGGTGCTTGCTGATCGGCAGTGCAGCCTTTGTCTTCTTGCCAGATTTGAACGAAACCAAGTTCAGAACCCCCAAATGCTTGAACCGTAAAGGCGGCGTCAGGCCGCAGCGCTCTTCCGGACCATCCGATCAACTACCAGTGTTTGGTAAACAGGATGATAACGAGTGACATTTCCGGCCCAGTCGTGATGGTCCCGAACATGGGTCTTGGCGCGGGCGAGCATGGCGTCCCAGGTGCTCCGGTTGGAGAGCAGACGCGCCAGTGCGGCGGCACAGGCGGTCGGATCATCGGCGGCAAACAGGACGCCGGTATCGCCATCGGTGATCAGCTCGCGGTGGCCACCAACTGCTGATGCGGCGACGAGTTTGCCCTGTGCCATGGCCTCCAGCGGTTTCAGCGGGGTAACCAGATCGGTCAGGCGGCTGGCCTTGCGTGGATAGGCCATCACGTCGGTAAGGGCGTAATACTGCTCCACCTCATGATGCGGCACGCGGCCGACGAAGCGGATGGCATGGGCCGCCGGGCTGGCTTCAGCCTGAGCTTCCAAAACCGCCTCACAGGGGCCGCCGCCGACCAGCAGCAGCCGCGAATCGGCATGTGATTGGAGCAGCAGGGGCATGGCGTCGATCAGATCGTCGAGGCCTTCGTAGTCATAGAAGGAGCCGATGAAGCCGATCACCGGGCCGGCGCCAAGATCGAGCCTGCGTCGCAAATCAGCATCGGGCGCGACCGGATCGCCGAACAGGGCAAGATCGACGCCGTTGGGCGAAATAGTGATTCGCGCAGGATTGTTGCCGCGCGCCACCAGATCGCCTTTCAGGCCCTGGCAGATGGTTACCACTGCATCGGCGCCAGCGACTACGTGGTCTTCCAGCCTGCGCGTCAGGCGATATTTCAGCGAGCCAGCGCTGCCGGTGCCATTGCCGACAGCGGCATCCTCCCAGAAAGCGCGGATTTCATAGACCAGCGGAATGCCGAGTTTGCGCCCGGCCCGCAATGCTGCCGCTCCGCACAAGGCTGGCGAATGAGCGTGGAGCACATCGGGCCGCCAAGTCTGACAGAGCGCTTCGATCGATTCGGCCAGTCGCGCAATCTCGCGCCATTCGCGCAGGCCCGCCGGACCGGTCGCTGCACCCCGGGTACGGTGGAACATGATGCCGTCTGCTTCCTCGGCGTCGGGACCATCGGCCATGTGCCGAAGCCCAGTAATCCCGCGCACTTCAAGCCCACAGGCCTGCTGAGCCTTCAGGATCGCCCGGGTGCGGAAGGTATAGCCGCTGTGCAGCGGTAGCGAGTGGTCAAGGACGTGCAAGATACGCATATTGGCTGAAACTCCTGCCACATAAGGCTTAACGGCCCGTCAACCGCCTGCTGCTAAACCACGGGCAACATGATCGATATCTTCGCGCTTGGACTGACTCATGCGCTGCTCGCGCTCGCCGCTTTGCGGCTGCTTCTGCGCGCCGATCTGGATCATGATCCCGAGGTTGAGCCGGAGGATCGCACCCTTGGTTGATCTCTTCCTCGCCGCCTTCGTGATGGGCCTGCTGGCGCTTGGCCTGCGCCGCCCGTTCATCTGGGTGCTGGCCTATCTTTATATCGACATCGTTGCGCCGCAGAAGATTTCCTATTTCATCCTTGCCTCGCTGCCGATCTCGCTGATTGCCTTTTGCGCAGCCTTTGGCGGCTGGATGATCGCCGATGACAAGCGCGACGCCCGCTTTACCTGGCGGCAGGGGCTGATGCTGGTCCTGCTGCTCTATTGCGGCGCGACGACGATGGGCGCTGATTTCCCGGTTGAGGCAGCGGACAAATGGGGCTGGGTGTGGAAGGCTCTGGTTTTCGCCATTTTCCTGCCGCTGACTTTGCGAACCCGGCTCAGGATTGAAGCCGCAGTGTTGGTTATGGTGCTGTCTGCCGGATCGATCATCATTTCGGGCGGCATTAAGTCGATGGCGGGCGGCGGCGGCTATGGGATGCTCAAGTTGTTCGTTAACGACAACACCGGGCTTTACGAAGGCTCCACTCTGTCGACCGTGGCCATCGCCATCATCCCGTTGATCTGTTGGCTGGCGCGCTATGGGACGATCTATAAGCCGGAATGGAAGGTGCGGCTGTTTGCCATTGCGCTGACCTTTGCCTGTCTGATGATCCCGATCGGCACCCAGACGCGCACCGGATTGTTGTGCATTGGTCTGCTCGGGCTGATGTCGCTGCGCTTTGCTCGGCATAAGTTCCTCTTTGCCGCCTTGGCCGGGCTGGCTGTGCTGGCCGCCATCCCTTTTCTGCCGGACAGTTACACAAAGCGGATGGATACCATCGAGAACCACCAGTCTGACGGATCAGCCTCAACCCGCGTCGCAGTCTGGGGCTGGACGCTGGGCTATGTGCAGGATCACCCGTTCGGCGGCGGCTTTGATGCCTTCCGCGGTAACCGCATTCGCGTGGAAACTCGGCATACCGAGGGTTCATCAAATAACGTTTCAGTTGATGTCAATGAAACCTTCGATCAGGCCCGTGCTTATCACTCGGCCTATTTCGAGATGCTGGGCGAGCAAGGCTGGCCGGGGCTGTTCCTGTGGCTGGCTCTGCAACTCAGCGGCATCTGGCAGATGGAGAAGCTGCGCGCTCGCTGGAAGAAGCGCACCGGCAGACATGAGCAATGGCAGGCACCGCTCGCCAATGCGCTGCAACAGGCGCACCTGATCTACATGGTTGGCGGGCTGTTTGTCGGCATCGCCTATCAGCCCTTTGTCTGTATGCTGATCGGCGTTCAGTGCGGGCTGTGGTCCTATCTGAACCGGATTGATCGCCCGCAGGTCAAGCGCATTGGCCTGAAGATTTCGGACCAGCCGAAAGTGCTGCCAGCATGATCGCTCAGCCGCGTCACCTTGATGCCCTGACCGGCATCCGCGGCATCGCGGCCTGGGGGGTCGTGCTATACCATATCCGCGTGTCGCTGGCGGATATCCTGCCAGTTTGGACCATCGCAGCGCTGGGCAAAGGCTATCTCGCTGTCGATCTGTTCTTTATGCTCTCGGGCTTTGTCATCTGGCTCAACTATGCCGAGCGGATCGCCGCAGGAGAGCGCGGCGGGGTTCGCCAGTTCCTGTGGCGTCGCTTTGCGCGGATCTGGCCTTTACATGCAGTGATCCTGATCGGCTTCGCGGCCTTTGCTTTGTTGCTGTCAGCATCAGGTCGATCAATCGATGGCTATCCCTGGGCCGAGTTTCCGCTCCACGTCCTGCTGCTGCAGAATTGGGGCCTGACCTCGGCGCTGACGTGGAACCACCCGGCTTGGTCGATCAGTACCGAGGTGGCGGCCTATTTCCTGTTTCCGGCGCTGGTGATGCTGTTGGCACCGCTGAAGCGCAGTGTCCCGGCATTGCTGGGACTTGCTGCGCTGTTGTCGGGCGGCATCTACCTGCTGTTCCGGGCTTGCAACTATGGCGTGGTGGGCGAGGCGATTCCGCATCTCGGCCTGTGGCGCTGTCTGGCCGAGTTCAGCATGGGGGCGATCCTGTGCTTGCTGTGGCAGGGCTGGAAGGGTTCGCCAAGTGCCGCTTCAATCACATTACTGTCGGCGCTCGCATGGTGCGTGACTGCATGGACCCTGAGCCTGCCGGAGACGGCGCTGGTGCCGCCGCTGTTCTTCGCCGGATTGCTCGCGTTGGCGCTTGATCGCGGCCCCGTTTCGCGGCTGCTTTCGATGCCTTTGCTGCGCTATCTGGGCGAAATCAGTTATTCGACTTACCTTTCGCACTTCCTGTTTTTCATCCTGTTCAAGCTGGCCTTCGTCGATGCCTCACGGCAGATCGGTTGGCTGGGGCTCATGGGCTTTCTTGCGCTGGTGCTCGCTGCCTCCGTGGCGCTTTATCACGGTGTCGAGAAGCCCGCGCAGCGCTGGTTGGGCCGCCGCCCACCGCGCCTGCTGCGCGCCCTGAAAAGCGTTCCAGCCGAGTGATTCGCGGCACTTTACCAAGCCAGACATAACCGCAAACCGCCTAGCCGTAAGGGCAATCGCATCACCGTTGCGCGATGCCCGGAATTGCGCCTAAAACTGCGATCAAGAGGCAGTTTAAGGAGAGGCTTGATGAAGGTTCAGGATCTGGTTGCAAAGATTGGCGATGTGATTGGCACGTCGGAATGGTTGCTGGTCGATCAGGCACGGATCAATGCCTTTGCCGATTGCACCGAGGATCATCAGTTCATTCACGTGAACCCCGAGATGGCCAAGATGACCCCGTTCGGCGGAACCATCGCGCACGGGTTTCTCACGCTGTCGCTGATCTCGCGGCTGATGGAGACAACCGAAATCAACTTCGAAACGCAGATGAGCATAAATTATGGTTTCGATAAGCTGCGTTTCATCAATCCGGTAAAATCAGGCCAGCGCATCCGTGGTCATTTCAAGCTTCTGGAGCTTGCTGAAAAGCGCCCCGGCCAGTGGCAGCAAAAGGTTGAAGTCACCGTTGAGATCGAGGGTGATGAAAAGCCTGCGATGCTGGCCGAGTGGATCTTCCAGCACTTCGTTTGATCCCGGAGCAGAACCCCAACTTTCTCAAGGAGCATTCCCATGCGTGATGCCGTCATCGTCTCCGCCGCCCGTACTGCCATGGGCAAAGCCTATCGCGGAGGCTTTAACGCCACACAGCCGCCATCGCTTGGCGCCTATTCGCTGAAAGCAGCTGTTGAGCGGGCCGGGATCGAACCGGGCGAAGTTGATGACGTGCTGTGGGGTTCCGCGCTGCAGCAGGGCGGCCAATGCCCCAACATCGCGCGGCTGGTTGCCCTGCGTGCCGGCTTGCCGGTGACCACTTCTGCGATGTCGATCGATCGCCAGTGCTCCTCGGGCCTGATGGCGATTGCCACGGCCAGCCGTCAGGTGGTGATGGACCGGATGGATGTGGTCGCTGCGGGCGGGCAGGAATCGATCTCCATGGTCCAGACCAAGGACATGCGCATGGGCTTTGATCCCGAACTTATCGCCATGCATCAGGCAACCTATATGCCGATGCTGCAGACCGCCGAAGTGGTGGCCAAACGTTACGGCATCGGCCGCGACCAGACTGATCCCTACGCCTTACAATCACAACAGCGCACCGCCGCCGCGCAGGCTGCGGGTGCCTTTGATGCAGAGATCGTGCCCGTCACTGCAACCATGGCGGTTACCGACAAGGCGACTGGCGAAACCTCGATGAAAGAGGTGACCATCGCCAAGGACGAAGGCAACCGTGCGGACACTACGCTGGAGGGCCTTCAGTCGCTCCAGCCAGTTATTCCCGGCGGCACAATCACGGCAGGCAATGCCAGCCAACTGTCAGATGGATCAGCGGCGGTGATCGTGATGGAAGCTGCACTCGCGGCGAAAAAGGGACTGGCTCCACTCGGTCGGTTTGTCGGCATGGCAGTTGCTGGGACCGAGCCTGACGAGATGGGTATCGGCCCGGTTTTCGCTATTCCCAAGCTGCTCAGCCGGTTTGATGTCAATATGCAGGACGTCGGGCTGTGGGAGCTCAATGAGGCATTCGCGGTGCAGGTGCTCTATTGCCGTGACAAGCTGGGCATCCCGAACGATTTGCTCAACGTCAGCGGCGGCGCGATTTCGATTGGCCACCCCTACGGTATGACTGGCGCGCGCTGCACGATGCACGCGCTGATCGAGGGCAAGCGGCGCGGGGCTAAGTACGTCGTCGTGACGATGTGCATCGGCGGCGGCATGGGCGCCGCCGGACTGTTCGAGGTGCTTTAGGCATTTGATCCGAAACTTCGTTTCGAATAGCCCGGCACCAGCCCGCTCCCCCGCCCGGCCA
>CANGBE010000093.1 GCA_947451875.1 Sphingomonadaceae bacterium
ACGCATCGCCGGGCTGTTCGGTGGCCGAAAAGCGGAGGTGCAAGACGCCGCCATCGCCGCAGCCGCGCTGCGTTCTGACCGGTTTCGGCAGGATCGCGAGGGCGACTGGCAGAGGCTGGAAGCCATTGTCCAACGCATGGAAGCAGGCCGGATGGGCAAGGTTCCCGATGAAGACCTGCTCGCCCTGCCAGTGCTCTACCGCACGGTTGCATCCAGCCTTTCGGTGGCGCGCGAAACCTCGCTCGATGCCGCGACGCTGGCCTATCTTGAGGCGCTGGTGCAGCGGGCATGGTTCCTCGTCTATGGCCCGCGCACCGGCTTTGCCGCATGGCTGCGCCGGTTTCTGGGCGGCGGCTGGTCGGCAGCGGTGCGCGCCATCTGGTTCGATCTGCTGATCGCGCTGGCCGTGATGGTGGCCGGAACCGCAGTTGGCTGGCTGCTGGTAAGCAGCGATCCCGATTGGTCTTACTCGCTGGTCCCCGGCCAGTTCGCCGACGCCCGTGTGCCCGGTGCGAGCCATGAGGCGCTGAAGGCCACGCTGTTCCACCAGCCCGGCGAGCATCAGGAAGACGCGCTATCCGTCTTTGCCGCCTATCTGTTCAGCAACAATGCGCAGGTTTCCATCCTCGCCTTCGCGCTGGGCTTTGCCTTCGGGATCCCGTCACTTCTGCTGCTGGTGCAGAATACCGGCACTCTGGGGGCGATGTTGTGGCTCTATCACGGACAGGGGCTGACGCTGGATTTTGTCGGCTGGCTGTCGGTCCACGGCACGACAGAGCTGTTCGCGATATTGCTGGCGGGAGCATCTGGCCTGCACGTCGGGCGCTCGATTGCCTTCCCCGGCGCCAAAAGCTCGATGCAAGCGATCCGCGAGGCAGGTCAACGCGCCGCAACGGTAATGACCGGGGTGGTGCTGATGCTGGTGGTCGCCGCGATGCTTGAAGGCTTTGCCCGCCAGCTGATCAACAATACCGAAGGCCGCTTGACGGTGGGCCTGTCGATGCTGGCGATCTGGCTAGCCTATTTCTTCGCCTTCCGCCGTGACCCCAAGGTGTCCACATGAACACCGCGGCAATCAAGTATGGCAACGCCGCCATACCCTCCCGCCGCCAAAGGCTGATGGTGACGCCCGAGGGCATCAGCTTCAACCTGACTGTTGCGAGCCGGGGATCACGACTGGCGGCGCTGCTGCTCGATCTGTTCATCATCGGCCTGCTTGAAATCGCCACCAGTCTGATCCTGATCTACATCGCTGGCGGCATCGACAACCTGGATCATCTGTCAGGCCGCAAGGACACTGCTGGTCAGGCCTTGCAGTTCCTGATGATTGTCTATTTCGCGGCGATGTTCCTGTTCCGAAATGGCTATTTCCTGTTCTTTGAGCTGGGCCCACGCGGCGCGACGCCCGGTAAACGCATGACGGGAATCCGCATCGCCTCGCGAGATGGCGGTCGGCTGACCGCTGAGATGGTGGTCGCCCGTAACCTGCTGCGCGATATCGAGCTGTTCCTGCCGATCACCTTCCTGCTCGTCGCCAAAGGCGGCGATACCAGTGCGGCCGGGATTGCGGCGGCGGTGTGGTTCCTGATTTTCGCCCTATTCCCCTGCTTCAATCGCGATTCCCTGCGCGCCGGAGACCTGATCGCCGGCACATGGGTGGTCGAAGCGCCCAAAACCAAACTGCAAGAGGCCATGTCGCTCAGCCACACTGCGCAGGGCGGAGCGAGCCAAGCCACGGGCACGGCCTATCGCTTTGGCGAAAAGGAACTGTCGGCCTACGGAGAGTACGAGCTGCAAACGCTGGAACGGGTCTTACGCGAAGGGCGGCAGGAAGCTATGGCCGCAGTGCACGAAGCGATCTGCCGCAAGATCGGCTGGAACCCCGGCGCAGGCGACGAGCGCGCTTTCCTTGAAGCCTATTACACCCAGTTGCGCGCTCGGCTGGAAAGCGGGATGCGACTTGGCGTGCGCAAGGCGGATAAGTGGGCGGGTTAGTTATCATGGACCTTCAAATGCTTGAGGATGACCTCACCGGCCCGAAAATCTGCGATCTCTTGCGCCTGCACCTCACCGAAATGCATAGATGGTCACCGCCTGAAAGCTGCCATGTGATGCCGGTGGAGCGGCTACGGCAGTCTGATGTTACATTCTGGTCGGCCTGGAATGGCGACAGTCTGGCAGGCTGCGGTGCGATCAAAGAGATCGACGCACAGCACGGCGAAATCAAATCGATGCGCGCGCATCCGGACTATCGCGGCAAAGGAGTTGGCAAGGCGATCCTGCTGCACCTGCTCGATCAGGCCAAGCAGCGTGGTTATACCCGCATCAGTCTGGAAACCGGGCGGCCAGAACCTTTCATTCCGGCGCGACGGCTGTATGAGAACCATGGCTTTGCCGAATGCCCGCCGTTTGGCGACTACGTTTTCGATGATTTCTCCATGTGCATGACGAAAGAACTATGAGCGAACTGATCCTCCGTCCGGCCAGCGAAGCCGACATTCCAGCCCTCTCGAAGCTCGGCATCGACAGTTTCATCGAAAAATTCGGCCACATGTACACGCCAAAGGACCTCGCGACTTTTCTGGAGGAGGCCCATTCTCACGGCGCTCTTGCTGCTGAAATCGCAAACCCAGCGCGGCTCTATCGGCTCGCCGAGCGCGATGGTGCGCTGGTGGGCTATTGCAAACTCGGCCTGACCTGCGGCTTTCCCGAACACGCCCGGGGCAAGAATGTGCTGGAACTCAAGCAGCTATACACCGCGCCGGGTGCAACGGGCGGCGGGATTGGCAAGGCGCTGATGGATTGGGCGATGGCTGAATTCACCGCACGAAACGCCGATGAGGTGCAGCTATCGGTATGGAGCGGCAACGATGGCGCGCAGCGGTTTTATGCTCGGCTGGGCTTTGAAAAAGTGGCTGACATAACTTTCCGCGTCGGCGAGCAACTCGATGAGGAATTTCTGTTCGCAAGGATGATGTAGCAGCCTATATCCCCTCCATGTCCTCAATCCGTCCTTGGCGCGATATAGCGCGCCGCCAATCTCGCCAGATCATGGTCGGCAGCGTTCCAGTTGGCGGCGATGCGCCGATCACGGTGCAGACCATGACCAACACGCTCACCTCTGATGCGGTTGCCACCATCGATCAGATCCGACGCTGTGAGGAAGCCGGAGCCGACCTGATCCGCGTCTCCTGCCCGGATGAGGCTTCAACTGCCGCGTTCAAGCAAATCGCTAAGGCCGCGCGCGTTCCGCTGATCGCCGACATTCATTTCCACTACAAACGCGCGCTGGAGGCAGCCGATGCGGGTGCCGCTTGCTTGCGGATCAACCCGGGCAATATCGGCTCCAGCGAGCGCGTCGCCGAAGTGGTGCGCGCCGCCAAGGCCAACGGCTGCGCCATCCGTATCGGGGTAAACGCCGGGAGCCTCGAGAAAGACCTGCTGGAAAAATATGGCGAACCTTGCCCTGAAGCACTGGTCGAATCGGCGCTCGATCACATAAAACTGCTGCAGGATCACGATTTCCACGAATACAAAGTGGCGGTGAAGGCCTCTGACGTGTTCCTCGCCGTCGCCGCCTATATGCAGCTGGCCGATGCGGTCGATTGCCCGCTGCATCTGGGCATTACCGAAGCCGGCGGGCTAATCGGCGGCACGGTCAAGAGCGCCATCGGCATCGGCAACATGCTGTGGGCCGGTGTGGGCGACACGATCCGCGTGTCGCTCTCCGCCGAGCCAGAAGAGGAAGTGCGCGTCGGGTTCGAGATCCTGAAATCGCTTGGCCTGCGGACCCGCGGCGTGCGCGTCGTCTCTTGCCCATCATGCGCGCGGCAGGGCTTTGACGTGATCCGGACGGTCGAGGCTCTGGAAGCCCGGCTCAGCCACATCAAGACCCCGATGAGCCTCTCGGTACTCGGCTGCGTGGTCAACGGCCCCGGCGAAGCGCGTGAGACCGACATCGGCATCACTGGCGGCGGCAATGGCAAGCATATGGTCTATCTCTCGGGCGTGACCGACCATCATATCTCAAGCGAGGCCATGCTCGACCACGTGGTGGCGCTGGTCGAGGCCAAGGCTGCGGAGCTGGAGACCCAGCAGGCCACCTGATATTCGCGAATTGCTAATACATTCGCGTTATTTCAGGGCCATGAATCGCCTGACCTTCACTGCCTTCGCGGCTGTTCTGTTCATGGGCCTGCTCGCCATGATTGCCGGACGGCTTGTGATTCCGGGTCAGCAAGCAGTTGAAAAAACTACGATAAAAAGCAAGGCAAAGAGCCATTTCGCTGCAGAGCCAGAAGCCAGCCCCGACCCTACGGTGATCCGCCGCGACAGTTCGGGGCGGTTCAGCCTTGATGCCAAGGTCAACGGCAATGACACGCGGTTCCTTGTCGATACCGGCGCTGATGTCGTGGTGCTGACGGTGGCGACAGCACAGAATTCAGGCGTTCCGGTTGACACCTCGAGCTTCCAGCCGATCGTGCAAACCGCCTCCGGTGAGGGCAAAGGCGCCCGCTACACCGTACATGAGCTTGAAGTCGCCGGACGCAGCTTCCGCAATGTTGATGTCGTTGTGGTAGAAGGGCTGGAGACCAACCTGCTTGGCCAGACGCTGATCAGCAAGCTTGGCGGTGTTTCGGTGAATGGCGACTCGATGGTGCTGGGCAAGACTGAATAGAGCAGCTTGCACAACGCGAACTTTCGCGGCTAACCGCGTTTGCATGACCATTGCCATCCGCCCTGCCACTCCCGCCGACGTCCCCCTGATTGCCGCGCTGATCCGCGAACTGGCGGAATATGAAAAGCTGGCTAACGAAGTCCGCTGCACCGAGGACATGCTCGAAGCCTATCTATTCGGTATGCACCCGATGGCCGAAGTGGTGATCGGCGAGGCATCTGGTATCGCGCAAGGATTCGCCCTGTTCTTCCACAATTTCTCGACCTTCGAAGGGCGGCCCGGGATCTATCTGGAAGACCTGTTCGTGCGGCCAGAGGCGCGCGGAGCCGGGCTTGGCAAGGCCTTGCTCTCGCATCTGGCTACTATCGCTGTAGAACGCGGCTGCGCCCGGTTTGAATGGTCGGTGCTTGATTGGAACGAGCCGGCTATCGGATTCTATCGCAAGCTGGGCGCGCGGCCGATGGATGAGTGGACGATCATGCGGCTGGATGGCGAGGCTCTAAAGGCGCTTGCCCGAGGCTGAAACAGGCCAAATTCAGCGCCTCATCGCAGTTTGACGTGCATTCACCGCTATTGTTTGGCGAATCGTCATGCGCGACCTTAGCTTAGGCTCTGTATGAACCATGCCATGAACAGACGTGGAATCTTGAGTAGAGGCCTGGCTCTGGGTGCTGCACTCGCCCTGCCCGGACGTGCAACTGCGCGATCGGCCCAGCAGGAACCACTGGCATCGGATTTCGACAAAGCATTTGGCCGGACACCCGAGGGCACCGTGCCTTTTGAGGCTGTGCCACCTGCTCCGGCGCTACCCACAGCAGTCGGCCCTGATCCCGCTTATGATCGCAAGGTGCTTGCTCTGGCCAAACGCCAGATCGAGCGCGCTGGCTCAAAGGTATGGCGCAGCGACATCGTCGGCGTTGCCGATTTCGCCCGGCCTTCGTCGCTGCCGCGCCTGCACTTTGCCAATCTGGAAAACGGCACAGTCCGCTCGTTCTACGTGGCGCATGGCCGCGGTTCTGACCCCGAGCATGATGGCTGGCTCAAAACCTTCTCGAACCAGCCCGGCAGCGAGGCAACCTCGCGCGGGGCCTATCTCACTGCCGAATGGTATCACGGCAAATACGGCACCTCGATCCGACTTGTCGGACTGGATCAGGACAACAGCACCGCGCTGGAACGCGCCATCGTCATGCACCCGGCACCCTATGCCTCGCCAAACTGGATCGAGAAATACGGCAAACTGGGGCGCAGCGAAGGTTGCTTCGCCATGGCGCCGGACCAGTTCAATGAGGCACTTTGGAACCTTTCAGGCGGCCGCCTGCTCTATGCTGATCGGATCGGCGAGGCCTGAGCCTCAAACCCCCGGATCGGCAATCGCCTCAACCTTTTCATCAATCATCCGCTGATAGGTCTTGGCTGCGCGCGGCGCGTTGAAGCTGGCGATCACTGCGCCATCGCGGCCATAGATATCGACAAACGGCTTGATCGTGCCATCAATGGCCTGCGCCATGGTGAAGTAGCCGATATAGACCGGCATCTGTCGCTTATCCATCACCACACGGGTGTACTTACGCGAATCGCTGAT
>CANGBE010000094.1 GCA_947451875.1 Sphingomonadaceae bacterium
ATGGCATGAGCGAGATTCCTATTCGCCGTTCGCTCAATTTTATCGTGGCTGGGCATTTGGTGCCGAGGGTCAAAAATCACGAGCAACATTTTGGCCCGTCCACTGCTACGGCATGGTCGGCGTAGGCCGCAATCTCTCGCCCGACACCGGCACCGGCGCGGAACTCTACACCGTAATCGGCCATGCGCCACGGCATCTGGATCGCAATATTGCACTGGTGGGCCGGGTGATTGAAGGGATCGACAACCTCTCCTCGCTGCCGCGCGGCACGGGCGCGCTTGGGTTCTATGAAAAGGCGGATGAGCGCACGGGGATTGTCTCGGTGCGGCTGGGCAATGAGGTGGCGGGGCTGCCTGCCTATGAATACCTCTCGACCGAGAGCCAGACTTTCGCCCGCTACGCCGATGCGCGAGCGAATCGTCGCGATGCGTTTTTCATCCGGCCTGCGGGCGGGGCGGATGTGTGCAATATCCCGGTGCCGGTGCGGCGGGTGAAGTAGTGGAGCACATCACCCACACTGGCCCGCTCTGGCGCTGGACTGGCGCGACCGGGACTGGCGTGTGGTTCTTCATCACCATCGATGGCGCGGCTGGCGAGGCGCTTTCGGCAACCGCATTGATGCGGCGGATGGAGGGGATGAGCCGGGGCTTTGGCTCGCTTAAGGTGCGGGTGGTGATTGGTGAGAGCCGCTTTGCCACCTCGGTCTTCCCCTCGAAAGAGACGGGCTGGATGCTTCCGGTCAAGGCCGCCGTGCGCAAGGCCGAGGGGCTGGGCGAGGGGGATTTGGCCCGGGTGGTGTTGGAGGTTTGAGCGCTACGCCGCCCCAAATCCCACCGTCATCCTGAACTTGTTTCAGGATCCATGGTGCAGCAAACTCAGTGCAATTCGGATCCGCGCAAACAGCGAGGTATTTCTACCAAAGCAGAGCTTCGGCTCGTGTTGAAAAATGGATCCTGAAACAAGTTCAGGATGACGATGACGGGGAAAGCTGCGCCGTATCTGCGCAAAAAAAGGGCCGGTCTTGCGACCAGCCCCTTGAAAGTCTTGGGAGAGGATGCCTGAAAGGCACGTCCTATATGGGTTGCGAATCGCTATGCTGCAAGTGCGTAAAAAGCGTATATGATTGCGTAATTTGCAACTGGCGTTCAGTTGCCTGCAATCACGCCATAGAGATCGTGGGCATCGGTATCTTCGATCAGCACCTGAGCCACATCGCCCGCGCGCAGCCCCTCTGGCACGTTGCGAAGGTAAACCGCGCCGTCGATTTCGGGTGCATCGGCCTGTGAGCGGCCGGTGGCTCCCGTATCGCCGTCCTCGTCCGGCTCACCAACTTCGTCGATGATAACCGGCAGCACGCGGCCGACCTTGGAGGCGAGCTTGGCCGCGCTGATCGCTTCGGTCTTTTCCATGATTCGGGCGTAGCGTTCTTCTTTGACCGCTTCGGGTACCGGATCGGGCAGATCGTTCGCCGCCGCGCCTTCAACCGGTTCGAAGCGGAACGCACCGACTCGGTCGAGCTGGGCCTCGTCCAACCAATCAAGCAGGTACTGGAAATCCGCCTCGGTCTCACCGGGGAAGCCGACGACGAAGCTGGAGCGGATGGCGATGTCAGGGCAGATGGCACGCCATTCGCGCAGGCGCTCAAGCACCTTGGCCTCGTTCGCCGGACGCTTCATGGCTTTCAGCACATTCGGTGCGGCGTGCTGGAAGGGAATGTCGAGGTAAGGCGTGATCAGCCCCTCGGCCATCAGCGGGATCACCGCTTCGACGTGGGGGTAGGGATAGACGTAGTGCAGCCGCACCCACGGCGGGGTGCCGTCGGGCGTGCGCAGGCCGCCTAGCTCACGCGCCAGATCGGTCATGTGGGTGCGAACCTCGCGGCTCTTCCATGTGCGGGTTTCGTGCCGGACATCGACGCCATAGGCCGAAGTATCCTGGCTGATCACCAGCAGCTCACGCGTGCCAGCCGCGACCAGCTTTTCCGCCTCGCGCAGCACCGCGTCGATGCGGCGGCTTGCCAGCTTTCCGCGCAGTTGCGGGATGATGCAGAAAGCGCAGGCGTGGTTGCAGCCCTCACTGATCTTCAGATAGGAATAGTGGCGCGGGGTCAGCTTGATGCCGCCATCGTCGGCGTAGACCTGTGGCACCAGATCGATAAACGGGCCCTGGCTGGGCGGCGCGGCCTGATGCACGGCCTCAACCACATCTTCATACTGGTGCGCGCCGGTTACGGCGAGAACCTGCGGGAACTTGGCGCGGATCAGCTCGGCCTCGCTGCCCATGCAGCCGGTGACAATCACCCGACCATTCTCGGCAATCGCCTCGCCAATCGCGGCAAGGCTTTCTTCCTTGGCGGAATCGAGGAAGCCGCAGGTGTTGACCAGCACGACGTCGGCCCCGGCATAGTCGGCGCTCATGGCATAGCCATCAGCGCGCAGCTTGGTGAGGATGCGTTCGGAGTCGACCAGTGCTTTGGGGCAGCCGAGGCTGACCATGCCGACTTTGGGCTGAGGGGCGATTACTGTTGCCATGGTGGCGACCCTTAGGCGCATTTGCTGCCCGCGTCACCTGTCGCTATCAGTGGGTGATGCGTATCGTGATTACCAAAGGGCGGACTGACGATCACATCATGATCGAGCGCATCGATGGTTCTCGAGCGGAAACACACTTCCCCAAGAAGGGGATCGTTCCACATGACAGCGTGCACTTCTTCGTCGAGCGCGGATTGCAGACGAAGCGCGGCTTCTGGGGCATGGTTGCCGAAGGTCTGCACCCCGAAACGATCTCGGACATAGCCAAACAGGCCGGTCATGCCAGCGCCTCGCGCGCCCGGGTTCCGGATGCAGAAATCGTCGAGCTATTGCAGGCGGAGCGCCTGGTCGAATGTTTCGAGGCCGAGATGTGGAGCGCAGGGACGGGATGCGATACCGAAGCATTCCTTGCAGTTGCGGCGTCAGCCTGCAACTATTCGCATGTGCCATTGCCACCAATCAGTGCGGAACAGGTGACCGAGGTTCGTGATTCTCTGGCGGAATTCGCATTGAGCTGGATGGATACATCATTGGGCCATATTGTTGAATTTATTTGGGAAGAGGGATAGCAAAATGGGACCGATCAACTGGCTTGCCGTGATACTATCGGCCAATCTGGCAATTGCCGTGGGCTTCGTCTGGTATGGCCCGCTTTTTGGCGGTGCGCCGATATTCGGCCGGATGACCGGAGAGCAGGGCGAAAAGGGGCGAGGACCGGTTAGCGGTATATTGGGCGCCGTGCTGTTGCAGGCCGTTTCTGCGCTGATGTTGGGCCATAATTTCGCGCGAGTGGGCGCTGAGACACTGGCGGCAAAGCCGTGGCTCTACTGGATGCAGACCGGCGGAATCGCGCTGGCCTTTATCGCGCCAGCCCTGCTGATCAGCTATTCACGTCAGCGTTTGTCGATGCGCGAGGCGCTGGTCGATGCGGGGTTCTGGATCGTGGTCTATCTGGCGAGCGGGACGGTATTTTGGGCGCTGAGCTGAGCGATTAATCGCGCTCTGGTAGCGCCGTTTCAGGATCAACCGGCACGGTATCCTTGCGAATCTCGAAATGCAGTTCGGTGGCGCTGGTTTCGCCAGTGTTGCCAAGCAGGCCAACGCGTTCGCCAGCCTTTACCCGGTTGCCCTTTTTGACCGTCACCTTCTGCAGCTTGGCATAGGCTGAAAACCAGCCGCCGCCGTGGTCGATCACCACGATCAGGCCGTACTTCTTCGGCTCTTCGGCAGCGAAGGCGACTTTGCCTTTGGCAATGGCGCGGACCGGGCTGCCTTCTTCTCCGGCAATGTCGATGGCCGGGTGCGAGCGGCGTGAGCCGGGGGCAGTGTAACCGCGCCGGATCGCACCTTCGGCTGGCCATCCAAATGTAGGGTGGTCAGCGGCTGGGGTGACCGGCTTTTGCGCCACAGGCGTGACGGGTGGAGGCGTGTCGCTGATCGTCGGGATAACCAGCTTGGAGCCCGCCTTGATCGGTGCATCGGGATCAAGGCCGCTTGCAGTGGCGATCTCTCGCCATGACACGCCATATTCCAGCGCGATGCCGAAGCCCGTCTCTCCGGCTTTCACCACATGGCTGCGGCGGCGCGGGATGACCAGTTCCTGGCCTTTGTGCAGCTTGTAGGGGGGCTTGAGGTGGTTGGCCTCGATGATCAACGTGCGCGGCACAACCGCGCGATTGGCCACGCCTGCCAGTGTCTCGCCTTCTTTGACGATGTGAGTGGTTTCTTCAGAAGCAGGCACTGCCTTGTTCGGCTTCGCGGCTAGCAACAGCGGTGCGAGAACCAGCAAGGCGAGGGCGCGCTTCATGCAAACAGCGCCTTCAGGCCCTGCAGCGAGGGATAGTGGGTAAGGTCGATATGGAGCGGCGTGACCGAGATGAAGCCTTCGGAAATCGCCTCAAGATCGCTGTCATGGCCAGTGGAGTGCTCGATGCCATAAAGGCCGAACCAGTAATAGGAATAGCCGCGCGGGTCTTTGCCTTCGACCACCGAACCGCGGGCATAGTCGTGGAACCCTTGCCGCACGGCGCGGATCCCTTTGATGTCACCAGCATGGATCGGCGGGAAGTTGACGTTGATCAGCGTGCGCGGATCGAAGGGCGTGGTCAGTAGTGGACGGATCACCCGCTCGCCCCATTCCTCTGCCGCGTCGAAAGGAACGGAATCGGCCATGCCTTCTTTCGAATAGACCTGGCTGAGCGCTATCGAGCGGATGCCGGCCAGCGATCCTTCGATCGCGGCGGAAACGGTGCCCGAATAGGTCACGTCGTCGCCCAGATTGGCGCCGCGATTAACGCCGGAGAGAATGAGGTCGGGCGGGGCTGGAAGCAGCTTTTTGAGCGCCATCGTTACCGAATCGGTCGGGGTTCCCGCTACCGAAAAACGCCGCTCGCCATGCTGATGCATACGGATCGGGCGGTTGAGAGTGAGGCTGTGGCCGGCGCCGGACTGTTCTTCAGCTGGCGCGCAGATCCAGATGTCGTCGGAGAGTTTCCTCGCGATCTTTTCCAGGACGACGAGGCCGGGGGCGTTGATTCCGTCATCGTTGGTGAGCAAGATGCGCATCAGGCGGGCACCAGTTTCGTCAGTCCGCCCATGTAGGGGGCGAGCCCAGCAGGAACGTCGACGGAACCGTCCTCTTGCTGGTAGTTCTCCAACACGGCCACCAGCGTGCGGCCTACAGCAAGGCCGGAGCCATTGAGCGTATGGACGAATTCGGTGCCTTTTGCCCCTTCCGGACGATAGCGCGTATTCATCCGGCGGGCTTGAAAATCACCGCAGTTGGAGACCGACGAAATCTCCCGGTAAGCGCCCTGTCCGGGCAGCCAGACTTCGAGATCGAAGGTCTTCTTCGCGGTGAAGCCCATGTCACCGGCGCAGAGCAGCACCTTGCGATATGGCAGATCGAGCGCCTGCAGGATCGATTCTGCTGCCTTGGTCATCTTTTCATGCTCGGCGTCTGAGTCTTCGGGCTTGCAGACGCTGACCAGCTCGACCTTCTCGAACTGATGCTGGCGGATATAGCCGCGCGTATCCTTGCCCGCCGCGCCAGCTTCGCTGCGGAAGCAGGGCGTGAGGGCCGTCATGCGGATGGGGAGCTGTGTTTCAGGTAAGATCTGCTCGCGAACGGAGTTAGTAAGGCTGACCTCGGCAGTGGGGATCAGCCAGCGGCCATCAGTGGTTTTGAATAGGTCTTCAGAGAACTTCGGCAGCTGTCCTGTACCGAAGGCCGCTTCGTCTTTCACCAACAGCGGCGTCGCGCATTCAGTATAGCCATTGGTGCCAGTCTGCTGGTCGAGCATGAACTGCCCAAGCGCCCGCTGCAACCGCGCCATCTGGCCGCGCAGGAACGTAAATCGCGAACCTGAAAGCAGCGCGCCAGTCTCAAAGTCCAGCCCGAGCGCTGGGCCGATGTCGGCATGTTCCTGCGGCGTGAAGGTGAAGGTGCGTGGAGTTCCCCAGCGCGCAACCTCGACGTTTTGCGTCTCGTCTTCGCCATCAGGCACATCGGCTTCGGGCAGGTTGGGGTGGACGGCCAGCGCGTCTTGCAATTCGGCAGTCAGTTCGCGCTCGCGCTGCTCCAGCTGGGGCAGGCTGTCCTTCAAATCGGCGACTTCGGCTTTCAGCCTTTCTGC
>CANGBE010000095.1 GCA_947451875.1 Sphingomonadaceae bacterium
CCTGCGTCAGCGTCTGGCCGGAAAGACAGCAGAACTAGAACTGGAACGCACGATTGAACGCGTCCGCAGTTGCGGTGTGCTGCAGGATTCCCGCAAGTCCGAGGCGAGCAAAGAGATGCTGGCAAACAAATAAGCGGGCAAACAAAAAGGGCGGAGCCTCGCGGATCCGCCCTTTTGTTTCGCCTTGTCGGAAGTACTTACTTCTTGGAAGCCTCAGGAGCGGCCGGAGCGGCCGCTGCAGGTTCGCCAGCCTTGGCGTCCGCCGCAGGAGCCGCTGCCGGAACAGCTGGCAACGGCAGGTTTGAACCCATCGTGTTCAGATAGGCAATCACGTTGGCGCGCTCAGCGCCATCCGAAAGCCCGGCAAAAGTCATCTTCGTGCCGGCAGCCATCGCCTTGGGGCTCTTGAGCCAGTGATCGAGCGTCGTCCAATCCCACTTGCCGCCAACATTCTTCAGGTCATCCGAGAAAGCGAAACCGCCGCGGCCAGCCGCAACTGCTTCACCAACTACACCAAACAGGTTCGGGCCAATGCCATTGGCTCCGCCCTGAGTGTCAGTATGGCAAGACTTGCACTTGGCAAATGTCGCAGCACCTTTGGCAGGGTCAGCCTTCGCGAGGCGCGCCTCAATCGGCTCTTCAGCTGCAGCAGCGCCACCGCCTTCACGAACGACGCCAGCGATCTCGAATCCGGCGTGTTCCGGCTTCTTGACGTTGGTGGCTTCGAAAAAGCGTGTCGAAATGCTGGTCAGCCCCAGCGCAACGATGCCGCAAGCAAGCACCCAACCGGCGGTAGTATTGAAACGATCGTCCATCGAAAAATGCCCCGAGATTATCGTAAATGGCCTATGCGGCGCGCTCTAGTCAGCCACTTGCCTAAGTGCAAGGGGCATTGCAGCCCCATTGCGGTATTCTTTGAACGCTTCTAAGCGCGCCCGCGATGCACAGCTTTCCCCAGCCCGCCCTCGCGCTTGTCGCAGAGATGACCAAAGCCGCGCTTGCCGATCCGGCCCGTGTCGTGGCTTTTCAGGGCGCGCCCGGCTGCAATGGCCACCGCGCGGCGCTGGAATTCGATGCCACTTGCCTGCCTCTGCCGTGCTTTTCATTCGAAGATGCGCTGGATGCGGTGAAAGAAGGCAAGGCCGCTCGGGCGATTATTCCGATCGAGAACTCCCAGCACGGGCGGGTTGCGGACATTCACTTCCTGCTGCCGGAAAGTGGGCTCTACATCATAGGAGAGCATTTCCTGCGCATCACCCATGCACTGATGGGGCTTACCGACGGGCCATTCGCCGCAGCTTACAGCCACCCGCAAGCGCTTGGTCAGTCGCGCCATTTCCTGCGCGAGCGGGGTATTGTGCCGATGGCCTATGCAGATACCGCCGGTGCGGCGGCTTTCGTCAAGGAACAAGGCGATCCGGCAGCCTGCGCAATCGCACCGCGAATCGCTGCCGAGCTCTATGGCCTGAAGATAATCGACGAAGCGGTCGAGGATTCGCATGATAACACCACGCGATTCGTTGTTCTCGCTAACAAGCCTGCTGATAGTGAATCGATCAAGGATCACCCGGCGATGACCACGCTGGTTTTCGAAGTCCGCAACGTGCCCGCGGCGCTCTACAAAGCGATGGGCGGCTTTGCGACCAATGGCGTCAACATGACCAAGCTAGAGAGCTATCAGAAGGGCGCCAGCTTTTCCGCAACGATGTTCTACGCCGATATCGTCGGCGCGCCCGGGCAGGCCAATGTCGATCTCGCACTGGAAGAATTGGCTTTCCACTGCAAGGACATGCGCGTTTTAGGCACATACCCGATGGCACGGCAGCGGGGTTAACCACGCGCGCTTGCGCTCACCCTGACACCATGCCACCTAGGCAGTGTGATCGGGGAGCAACCAGCCGCAACAGCCAGTGAGGCAGCCGACGCAGGCTCTGTCTGGCGCGCGGTGCGCGGCGATGACACGATCCAGTTCGCCCCCACAACATTCAAGCCCAAACCGCCACCAGAAACGCCGGAATGGCTCAAGGCTTTTGGCAAGTTCCTGAAAAGCCTCTTCGAGCCCGTTGGCGAGGCGATGGGTATATCATGGCCAGTGCTGAGCAAAGTGCTGATCGGGGTGGGCGTGATCTGCTTATTATTGCTGGCTTGGCGCATGGCCGCGCCCTGGCTCGAACGGAACCAGCGAAAGGCTGATGATGATCTGCCCGAATGGGTACCCGACAAAGGCGCAGCGCTCGCTCTGCCGGAAGATGCCGACAGATTGGCAGCAGCAGGCAAGTTTGACGAGGCGACTCACCTTTTGTTGACCCGATCGGTTGGCCAGATCGCGGCGGTGCGGCCTGCTTGGCTGAACCCGGCGAGTACGGCACGAGAGATTGCCCTGAACACCGGACTGCCGGAAAAGGCACGCAATGCCTTCGCGGCTATCGCCCAGCAGGTCGAGCGCAGCCTGTTTGCGCTGATCCCGCTGCAGGCCGAAGACTGGCAGGCCGCCCGCGCCGCCTATTCCGACTTCGCGCTGTCCGAGATTCGCGGATGAGCAGCGCAGCATCACCCCCCATCGCGGCTGGCGCAAACCCGTTCAACCCCAAGGTCGTGTTGGGCATGGTGGTGTTTGGCTTTGCCGTCTTTATCGCGCTGCTGTGGATGATCGGCGCAGGGATGACTGACCGTTCCGCCAACAATGGTGAGGCCCATGTCGGGTCAAAAGGTCTGACCGGCTATGCAGCGCTGGCAGGTATTCTGGAAAAGCAGGGCAATGTCGTCCGCCGCGTCCGCGCCATACCATTGCTGAAAGATCCGGGCCTACTGGTGCTTACCCCGCCGCTCTATACCGAGGGCAAGGAGATCGCCAAAATCATCGCGGATCGCCGCTACATCGGCCCGACTATGCTGGTGCTACCCAAATGGGAGAGCTATCTGGCGAACGCGATGCAGGCCGAATCCAAGGACGGCTGGGTTCTGATCAACGGGATGCACATGCCCGAATGGCTCAAGGATCTGGGCACTTACAAAATTGAAACAAAGCAGATCGGCGATGAAAAGGACAAACGCCGCATCGCTTGGGATGGACTTGGCCACACCGGCTTTCTGCCCGATCCACGCGAACAGGTGGTGGTCAGCGATTTCATCGGCCCGCTCGTCAAGGATAGCGAAGGTAATGTGCTTGCCGGATACTGGAACGATTACGGGGTCTACCCAAAGCTCGCCGAGAAAGCCGGCTGGTCAGTCACCGAAGCCGGTAAGGATGAGAATGGCGAGGCCATTGAGCCAGATAAGGGCCTGTTCCCGCTGATCATCGTCGCCGAACCCGATTTGCTCGACAACTGGGGCACCTCCGACGAAGGCAGAACCCGCGTCGCGGTCGATCTGATGCGTCTTGCGGCAGGTCAGGACCATGGGGCTATCAATTTCGACCTGACGCTCAACGGCTTCAAACGATCCGCCAATCTGCTGACGCTGGCTTTCAAGCCGCCCTTCCTCGCCGCAACGCTATGCCTGCTGATCGCCGCGCTGGTAGCGGGCTGGCGGGCCTTCCTGCGTTTCGGCCCAGCACTGGCAGAGGAGCGCGCGATTGCTTTTGGCAAGACCGCGCTGGTCGCCAATTCGGCCGGGCTGGTGCGCCGCTCTGGCCGCCTGCATCTGCTCGGCGCGCCCTATGCGGCGCTGCTGCGAGAGCGGCTGGCGCACAGACTGGCCCTGCCACGCGGCACCGATCCCGCCCTCACTGAAGCCGCGATTGACCGCGCGCAAGCAGCGCGTGATCCGCAGACCAAACCCTTTTCCCGCGTTGCCGCAGACCTGCGCGCAGCCCGCAAAGCCACAGACCTATTGCGCGCCGGACAGGCGCTGAAAGAGATCGAAAGGATGCTGACCCGATGAGCGAAACTCCCATCATGCCGCTCGAAGAAGTGCGAGGCCTCGCCGCTGCCATCCGCGCCGAAGTGGGCAAGGCCGTCGTCGGTCAGACGGCGACCATTGACGCCCTGCTGATTGCTCTGATGGCGCAGGGCCATGTCCTGCTAGAAGGCCCGCCGGGGACCGCCAAGACCTTCCTCGCGCAGTGCTTTTCAGCGGCGCTGGGGATCGATTATGGCCGCATCCAGTTCACCCCCGATCTGATGCCGGGTGACATCCTTGGCTCCAACCTGTTCAATTTCCAGACCAGCCAGTTCACCCTCACCCGAGGGCCGATCTTCTGCGATCTGCTGCTCGCCGACGAAATCAACCGCACCCCGCCCAAAACGCAGGCCGCGCTGCTTGAGGCGATGCAGGAACGCCGCGTAACGCTGGATGGCGAAAGCTACCCGCTGCCCGCGCACTTCATGGTGGTGGCAACGCAAAATCCGATCGAAAGCCAAGGCGTCTATCCCCTGCCCGAGGCGCAGCTCGATCGCTTCCTGTTCAAGCTGCTGATCCCCTACCCCAGCCTTGAGGAAGAGGCGCGGATCGTCGCGCGGTTTGGCGAGCATGCGGGGCCCGCCCTCGCCGCCGATTTCGGCATTGGCGCGGTGACCAGCGCCGCGCAGCTCAAAGCCGCCGCACAGGCCGTGAAGGGCATCAAGCTCGCCGATTCGATCATCGATTATGTCGTGCGACTCGTGCGGGCGACACGCGATTCTGCCGATCTCTCCGCCGGTGCAAGTCCTCGCGCTGCTGTCCTCCTCGCCAATGCCGCGCGGGCCCGGGCGGCGCTCGATGGCCGCGACTATGTGCTGCCGGATGATGTTAAAGCGCTCGCCACGCAGGTGCTGCGACATCGCTTGCTGCTGTCTCCTGCTGCCGAGATCGAGGGCAAACAGGTTGAAGCATTGGTCGCCACGCTGGTCGAACAGACCGAGGCTCCGCGCTAAGCAGTGGCGCTCAAACTCTCCTTCTCCCTTGGCGGCACGGGCATAGTTCCCAGCCAGCGGGCGGCGCTGCTGGCAGCGCTATCGGCGCCGCTGGCGCTGATCGCTGCGGCGGCCGCGCCGGGAACGTGGATCATCGCTCCGGCCCTGGGGCTGACCCTGCTGGTGCTGGTGCTGGTCGACGTGCTGCTGGCCGGAAAGCTGGAGGATTGGCGCCTGATCGCCCCGCATAATTGTGAAGTAGGCGCGCCCGTCGCCCTCACCATTATGGCCGACATCGGTGGCAAGCTGACCAGCCGGGTCGATGCTTCGCTCGCCTGTGATCCGCGCCTTGCACCGGGCGGACGGATTGATCTGGCGCTGGGGCGCGATCCCGCCAGCCTCGCCTTTTCCGGCACTACCGCGATCACCCCCTCGCGGCGCGGCGCTGGCGAGATTTCGCATATGTGGCTGCGCTGGCACGGCCCGCTGGGTCTGGGTGCCCGCCAGCGCAAGGTGCTGGTCGGCGAGGAAGTTCGCGTCTGGCCCAACCTTGAGGCTGTGCGCTCGCCGGCGCTGCAGGCTTTCCTCAAGGATTCCGCTTTCGGCATGATCGCCCGCCGGATGCGCGGCGAGGGAACACAGTTTGAGGCGCTGTCCGATTACCAGCCCGGCATGGACCGCCGCCGGATTGACTGGAAAACCTCCGCCCGCCACGTGGCCCTGTTCGCCAAGGAATATGAGGTAGAGCGCAACAACCAGATCGTCTTCGCCTTCGATTGCGGCCAGACCATGTGCGAGCCGGTGGCGGGCCAGCCGCGCATCGATCGGGCTGTCTCGGCTGCGCTGGCGACCGCATACGTTGCGCTAAAGGGCGGCGATCGGGTCGCGCTGTTCGGCTTTGCCGCAAGGCCTGAACTGGCGACGCCTTTCATCACCGATGCCCGCGATTTCAGCCGGTTGCAGGAAGAAGCTGCAAGGCTCGATTATCACGCACAGGAACCGAATTTCACGCTGGCAGTGGCAACGCTGGCCGGACGGCTGCAGCGGCGCTCTCTGGTAGTGGTCTTCTCCGACTTCACCGACCCGACCAGCGCCGAACTGATGGTGGAAAGCGTCGCCCGGCTGGTGAAGCGCCACTTCGTGCTCTTCGTCACCCTTGCCGACGAGGAACTGGAAACCATCACCGCCGCCCCGCCCGAAGGCATGGCCGAACTCTCCATGGCGGTGAGTGCAGACGGGCTGCTGCGCCAGCGCGCACTGGTTCACCAGCGGCTGCGGCAGGCGGGGGTTGAAGTGGTCGAGGCACCTTACAACCAGATCGGCACCC
>CANGBE010000096.1 GCA_947451875.1 Sphingomonadaceae bacterium
ACCGGAGCGACTGGCTGTGAGGATCAGGAATTCAAGAGCTAGGCGCCCGACCGAAAGGCGTTCGCGCAAGGATACCAGAAAATCGGGTAGGTATCTGTATGGCATCGCCTCGAAGTGCCCCTTCTTTCTTGGCTGGCGCGGCAGGCCTCTTGCGACCGAGCGCATCGGGGCTTCCGTTTCCCGAAAACCCTTGGCGCAGGCCCAGTCCAGGACAGAAGCGATTCGCTGCCGTACACGGCGTGCTGTTTCCGGCTTGGTCAGCCAGATCGGGGAAAGGACATCTCTGATCGCTGGACCCTCGATTTCTGAAACCAGCTTGTTGCCAAGAGCCGGGAAAGCGTAACTTTCAAGGGTGTTGATCCATTGCGTTTGATGTTTTCCGTTCTTCCACCCAAGCTTATGCTCTTCATGAACCTGTTGCGCCGCGACCCGGAATGTCGGGATTTCGACCCGCTCCTTTTTGCGTTCGGCCAGAACATCGACGCCTGACTTCATTTTCTTGCGCATTTCCCGGGCAATTTCGCGCGCTTCGCCGAGGCCGAAGTCAGTTAATGCGCCAAGACCGATGTCCTTTCGCTTGCCGTCTGATTGAACGCGCAGGATCCAACTTCCCTTCCCGGGGCCGCTGAGCTTCAGGATCAGACCCTCCCCATCGGAATACCGCCCGGCCTCCTTGAGGTTTCTTATCCCAAGTGCTGTCAGTTTTCCCATGGTAACGCCGCCTTTCAGACCCACATTCAGTCCCACACTCATTGCCGGATGCAATGGAACATATAGAGAACGATACGGACAGGCAATACGGCAAAAAGCCCGCATTCCTGCGGGCTTTGCGAATATATGCGATGTTATGGGAATGATAGGGTGGCGGAGAGGCAGGGATTCGAACCCTGGATACCCTCGCGGGTATGCCGCATTTCGAGTGCGGTGCATTCGACCACTCTGCCACCTCTCCGTGAGATCGCGCTACAGTGTCCCCTAGGTGGCCACCGGATCGAAGAATGGCGCGGTTAGCCGAAGGCGGGGCGCTTGCCAAGCCCCTGGCTTGCTGAAATTCGGGGATGTTTCTCACAGACCGCTTGTTTCGCACCCGCACAAAACTATATTGGGACCATGAACCGCATCGAGCGCTCCTCATTTTACTCCCCGCAAGCCGGCAAAATCGTCGATACGCCCCGCCATTCGCGCGCGCGTTTCGCGATTGGCGATGTCGTGCGGCACAAGGTCTATGATTTTCGTGGAGTGATCTTCGATATTGATCCGGTCTTCGCCAACAGCGAGGAATGGTGGGAATCGATCCCCGCCGAAGTGCGGCCCGAGCGCGAGCAGCCCTATTACCACCTTCTCGCCGAAAACGGCGAATCCAGCTATATTGCCTATGTCAGCCAGCAGAATCTTGCGGGAGACGGTGAAGGCGGGCCGGTGGAGCATCCCTCGGTCGATGAGCTGTTCGAGGATTTTGATGACGGTCGCTACAAGCTGCGCCGCGGCCTGACGCACTAAGCCTGCGCGTTTAGCTCTTCAGCTTCCAGCCGCGCTTGAGCAGCAGAAACGTCACCACACCCAGCACCAGATTAAGCGTGCCCAGCCCCAACGCACCGTGCATTACGGCAAAGTTGTCACTGCCAATATCGCTCTGCCCCAAAAAGCCGAAGCGGAAGCCGCTAATCACATAGAAGATCGGATTAGCGCGGCTGATTACCTGAAATGCCGGGTGCAGATTATCGATAACATAGAACGTGCCCGAAAGCATGGTCAGCGGCATGATGATGAAGTTGGTGATCGCCGCATTGTGATCGAATTTCTCCGCCCACATCGAGCTGATAAGCCCGACAAAGGCGAGCAACAGCGCGCCCATCAGTCCGAACCAGACAATCGCCCACAGGTGCGGAGCGGCGAGGTGGACGCCGGGATAGAGCGCCATCGCAGCAGCTAAGGCTAGGCCAACCAGCACAGCGCGCGTTACCGCAGCGCCCGCCAGCGCCAGCATCAGCTCGATCTCGGAAAGCGGCGGCATCAGATAGTCGACAATCGTACCCTGCATCTTGCCGGAGAGGAAATAGAAGCTCGAATTGGCGAAGGAATTGTTCATCATCCCCATGACGATCAATCCGGGCGCCACGAAAGTCGCGAAAGGCACGCCGAGCACTTCGCGCCCGGCCCGGCCAAGCGCCACTGTAAAAATGATGAGTTGCAACAGGGTGGTTATCGCTGGCGCCCAGATTGTCTGGGTCTGCACCTTGATAAATCGGCGGCACTCCTTGATATAGAGCGTCCACAACCCCAATTTGTTGATACGATGGATCAAGGGTACGCCCTGATCGGGAAATGCCGCGCGTGCGGGTGTAATAACAGGTTGATCGGCCATTCCGCTGCGACTATCGGCTGGTCGCTTGCATGGCAAGTACGCTCGCGTTTTCGCGAGGCAAGGAAACAGGAATTGCAATGAGCTGGACCGACGAACGGATCGAAAAGCTGACGAAGATGTGGGAAGGCGGTTCAACCGCCAGCCAGATCGCTGATGAGCTAGGCGGAGTTTCCCGCAATGCCGTGATTGGCAAGGCGCACCGACTGGGCCTGAAGGCTCGTCCGTCCCCGGTAAAGGCCAATGAGGCTGAGGCAGCACCAAAGGCGGCGGTTCCGAAGGCACCAAAGCCCGAAGCACCGCCAAAGGTGGCCAAGAATGCGGCTGAGCCTGCCCCTCGCGCTGAAGCGCCTTCACCCTCCGCTGCACCGCGGCAAGCTGGATCGATCCCTTCGCAACCGATGCCCGGCGTGAGCGCATCTTCGCAGCCGCGTATTGTCTCAGTCGGCCCCGGCGGCTTCCTGCGTCAAGGCCCCGGTGACCAACAGGCGCCGATCCCGCCGGCTCCGCCGCGCCGTCTGGTTCCGGCCAAGCCGAGCGCTGAGATTGCCGACAAGACAAGCCTACTCGATCTCAACGATCGCATCTGCCGCTGGCCGATGGGCCACCCCGGTGAACCAGACTTCCACTTCTGTGGCGAAAAGGTAAACCCGGGCTTCCCCTATTGCGTCGATCATTGCGGACGGGCTTATCAAGCGCAGTTGCCGCGAGGTCATCGCCGTCCTCCGCCGCCACTGCCATTTGGCGGGCCAAGGGTGCGATAATCGCCTCGGAACTGGAATTCGTTAGCCTAACATTTACCAAGGCCTCGTAGTTTACCTGTGTAACGGAGGCATTGGTGTCAGACGAACCCCGGGCGTTTCGCCGGACAGAACGGTTGCGCGTTACCTACTTCGCCAGGGTCAAGACCCCGGCGCAGCAGGAAAGCGACGTCGTGATCGTCAATGTGACACCTGAGGGCTGCTGCCTTACGCTTAACGGTACTTCGATGCAGGTTGGCCACCACTTGCTGATCCGACTCGAATCTGGCGAAGGGCTGCACGGTCAGGTGCGCTGGATGAGGGACGGGCAGGCTGGGATCCTTTTCGATGAGTACCTCGAAAAGCCGCGGATGGAATATCTGCGCCGCGAACACTCAACGTTCCTGTCTGAGCACGATTGGGAAGATGAACCCGTGCAGAGATCAGTAATTTAACAGCCTGACAAAACGTCCACTTAAATTTCGAAGTTGGCTGACGTTTACCAAGCCATGATGGTAAATGATCCGCTCCTGCACAGGGTTCGCAACTGGTTTGGTTTTGGGCACCGCTCCGATGATGAGGAGCAGGCCGATCCGGACAATGCAACCGATGAAACAGAACTCAGCGCAGTTCAGCTTGCCAACCGGCACCTGCTAGAGGGCATTTTCGAATTCATTCTGGAACACCATCTTCCGGTTGATGAGGAAACGCTAAACTTTGGGCATGACTTGGTGTCAGGCAGAGATCCATGCCTATCCGGGCTGGTGCGGCGGCGCTTAGCGAGCCATGAGCCGATTACCCGTGAATGGATCGAGCTTGTGCGCAACGAACGGCAAAAGGATGAATTTGTAGCGCTGGATGAACTGCGCGAACGGCTGGAAAAATCGATCACTCAGTTCACCCAGACCACCAGGGATGCTCGGAGCGCCACCAGCGATTACCAGAACGCATTGCAGAGCCATGTTGATGAACTGCACGAGGTCAACAAAGCCGGTGCGGCAATTCAGGAGCTGGCCAATGTTGCCAAGGCCATGATCGAACGCACCCAGGAAATCGAGCACCAGATGGCCCGCAGCGAACGCGAAACACGCAATCTGCAGCGACGGCTGGACGAAGCTAAGCGTAACGCGGAAATCGATCACCTGACCGGCCTGCCAAATCGTCGCGCCTTCGAAGCCCTGCTTGATAGTGAATTCGCCGATGCCCGTCTGCGCCGCGATGCGCTTTGCGTTGCCTTCTGCGATATCGACAAGTTCAAGCTGATCAATGACACCCACGGCCATGAAGCGGGCGACCGCGTGCTTAAAGTTGTTGCGCGAACGCTAGCCGAAATCTCTGACGACCGCTGCCACGTCGCCCGGCATGGCGGTGAGGAATTCGTCGTCCTGTTCCGCGGCAAGACGCTGCGCGAAGCCTATGAAACGCTGGATGCCACACGGGAGACGCTGGCCAACCGCAAGCTGGTTAACCGGGCAACAGATACGCCGTTTGGGCAGGTCAGTTTCTCAGGTGGGCTGGCAGACGTATTTGCCTTTCGCGATCCCCGGGCCGCGCTGAAAGCCGCGGACGAAGCGCTCTATGTAGCGAAGGATACCGGTCGCAACCGGATCGTCCTCGCCAGCCAAGCCGGGGCTGTTCAGGTGGCAGCCTGACCCGCACGCCGCCACACAAAAGAAAAGGGGCCGCCGCAGCAGCCCCTTCCCTTGTTTCCGAAGTGATCCGGGATCAGTCGTCGTTCTTAAGGAACGCCGGCATGTGATCCGGATTACCGCCTTCGCTGTCACGACGCGGGCCGCGATCACCGCCTTCACGACGAGGACCACGATCACCACCACCCTCACGACGTGGGCCGCGATCACCGCCACCATCACGGCGCGGGCCACGACCGCGATCACCACCGGGACGATCGCCACGCGGCTCACGCGCTTCGCGGGGCGGGCGGGTATCTTCCAGCTCGGCACCGGTTTCCTGATCGACGACGCGCATGGAAAGGCGAACCTTGCCGCGCTGGTCGATTTCGAGAACCTTGACCTTCACGGCCATGCCTTCCGAAACGACGTCGGTGGGCTTCTCGACGCGCTCGTTGCGCATTTCCGAAACGTGGACGAGACCGTCCTTGCCACCCATGAAGTTCACGAAAGCACCGAAATCGACGATGTTGACGACCTTGCCATCATAGACCTTGCCGACTTCAGCTTCCTCGACAATGCCGAGGATCCATGCGCGGGCAGCTTCGATCTGGGCCGGATCGGACGAGGACAGCTTGATCAGACCTTCATCATCGATATCGACCTTGGCGCCGGTTTCAGCAACGATCTCGCGGATCACCTTGCCGCCGGTACCGATGACTTCGCGGATCTTCGATTTGTCGATCTGCATTGTCTCGATGCGCGGAGCGTGAGCCGAAAGCTCGGTGCGCGAAGTGCCCAGAGCCTTGGTCATTTCACCCAGGATGTGCGCACGGCCGTCTTTGGCCTGATGCAGAGCGGCTTCGAAGATTTCGCGCGTGATGCCCGCAACCTTGATGTCCATCTGCATCGTGGTGATGCCTTCGGAAGTACCAGCCACCTTGAAGTCCATGTCGCCCAGATGATCTTCGTCACCCAGGATATCGGACAGCACGGTAAATTCCTTGCCTTCCAGGATCAGGCCCATCGCGATGCCCGAAACCGGGCGCGTGATCGGCACGCCGGCGTCCATCATCGACAGAGCGCCACCGCAGACGGTAGCCATCGACGACGAACCGTTGGACTCGGTGATGTCCGAGACAACGCGGATCGTATAGGGGAAGTCTTCCTTGCTGGGCAGAACCGCACGCAGTGCGCGCCATGCCAGCTTGCCGTGTCCGGTGTCGCGACGTGAAGGCGCACCGAAGCGGCCTACTTCGCCAACCGAATAGGGCGGGAAGTTGTAGTGCAGCATGAAGTTCGAATAGGTCAGGCCTTCCAGACCATCGATCATCTGCTCGCTCTCGCGGGTGCCCAGCGTGGTGGTGCAGATCGACTG
>CANGBE010000097.1 GCA_947451875.1 Sphingomonadaceae bacterium
ATGCCGTCGCTGATCTGACGATCCGCTATGCGGCTCCGGCGCGGCTGGATGATGAGGTGCTGATCGAAAGTCGGGTGGAGGATATGCGCGCTGCTTCCTGCCGGATGCACCAGATCGCTATCAGGGATGGCGTTCTCCTCACCGAAGCCCGCCTGCGGGTTGGTTTCGTCGCCCCCGATGGCCGCCCGCGCCGCCAGCCCGATGCCTGGCGGCAAGCCTTTGCCTCACTTATTTTGCCAGAAAGTTCTGCCCCATGAGTCTGCCTGCTTTTCTCGCCGGATCGGCATCGGAACCGCTCAACCCGGTTCGCTTGTTCATGGACGCCGATTTGGTCGTGCAGGTGGTGATGGGTGGACTGTTGCTCGCCTCGGTCTGGGTCTGGACGACGATCATCGCCTTCTCCTGGCGCATGGCGCGGCTTTCTAGCCGTAGCGCCAAGTATGAAGCCGAGTTCTGGGAGGCCGAAGATATCGAAGGCTTCCACAAGGATGCGCCAAAGGGCGATGTTCCCGTCGCTCGCGTTGCCGGAGCGGCGCTGGGCGAGTGGAAGCGGTCGCGCAGCCTGCGCAAGCCTGATCGCGAAGGCATTCGCCAGCGGCTGGCCCTCGCCATGGGCACCGTGGTCGAGGGCGAGGCAGACAAGCTCGCCGCGCGGCTCAACATCCTCGCCACAGTGGGTTCAGCCGCGCCGTTTGTCGGGCTGTTCGGCACGGTCTGGGGGATCATGCGGACGCTGTCGTCTTATTCGCAGGCGAGCTTCACCATGGCGACGGTTGCGCCGGAACTGTCCGAAGCCCTGTTCGCCACGGCCATCGGCCTGTTCGCGGCTATTCCGGCGGTGATCGCCTACAACCGGCTGGGCCTGAAAGTGAACGCCTTTGAAGCCCGCATGCAGCGCTTTGCCGATCTGTTCCATGCCACGCTCAGCCGCGAGCTGGAGGTGGAATAAGTGGCCTTCAACCCAACCCGCAATAGCCGCCGCCGTTCGCGCCGTAACGGGCGCGAGCCGATGGCAGAGATCAACGTCACGCCGCTGGTGGACGTGATGCTGGTGCTGCTGGCGATCTTCATGGTCACTGCGCCGCTGCTCGCTGCCGGCGTTCCGGTGCAACTGCCCGAAAGCAACGCCAACCCGCTGCCGCAGGAGCCCAGGGCGGTGACGGTGACGCTGACCGCCGATGGCAAGGCCTACCTTGACCAGAGCGAGCTGGCCCCCGGTGAACTGCCCGAGCGACTGGCCGGGCTGATGCCGCGCGATGGCTCACCGCCGCCGCAAGTCACCCTGCGCGCCGATCGCAGCCTTGCCTATGGCGATGTGATGGCGGCGATGGGCGAGATGAACCATGTCGGGATCAAGGCCATTTCGCTGGTCACCGACAGTTCAGTAACCGCGCCTTAAGCCCACGCTAATGGCCCGCTCGCGCATCTATCCCGAGGACATTGCCGGAACCGCGCTGGCCGTGGCGGCGCATGTCGCTCTGGTGGCGTGGCTGGTGTGGATGCCCCAGCCCAAGCTGCCGCCAGCGCCCCAGCGGGTCTCGGTTACACTTGTCGGCGAAGTGGGTGAGCAGTCTTCCGCGACCAGTCGGGAAGAGGCTGTTTCCGCGATGGCGCCCGTCCTGTCGAAGGATCCGGTACCCCAACCCGCGCCCATTCCTGTGCCGACACCACTGCCCCAGCCGGTGCCCAAGATTGCGCCAGCGCCCGCCGTCAGGGTGGTGCAACCGCCCGTGCCAAATGTGCAACCGCGCCCTGTTCCCGCGCCGGTGGCCAAGCCCCAGCCAGTCCAGCCCAAGCCGCGCCAATCGCGGCTCGGCGCGGATTTCCTGCCGTCGAACATGTCCAATCCCGCGCAGCGCAGCGGCGGAGCTAGCCGGATCGGCAAGGACTTCCTGCCGGGCGTTGCCGGAACCGATGCCAAGGGCAAATCGACTACGCCTGCGGGGCCGGTGATCACCCCACAGCTCCGCATTTCCTTTGCCCAGTCCGTCTTGCGGCAGGTCCGGTCGAACTGGCAGGGGCAAGTTCCTGAGGGCCTCAACAGCGACAAGATCGTCTCGATCGTGCAGGTTGAGCTCAACCCCGATGGCTATCTGGCGCGCGATCCGGTACTGCTTGGGCAGGAGGGTATCGATGATACCAACCGCGCGCAGGCAAAGCGCCACGCCGAACTCGCGATCCGCGCGGTTCGCCGCTCCGCGCCATTCCTCCTTCCCTCGGATGCCTATGAAGGCTGGAAGAAACTGCCGCCGCTGCGATTCAGAAAGGGCAATTAGCCGTGAAATTACGCTGGTCACTTTTGCTTAGTCTCCTCGCTGCGCCAGCTCTGGCCCAACAGGTCGCGCCCGCACCTGCGCCCGCGCCGACTGCGGCGCCGAGCGAAGAGGCGATTGACGTAACCGACGATGCCGCATGGCAAGACCTCGGCATTGCAATCCCCACGTTCCCGACCAATGCTGACGTGCCGACCCAGACCAGTGCCGGCTCTACCGCCGCCTTGGGCCGCGCACTCGCGCAGGTGATTACGGCGGACCTGCAGAACAACGGTCTGTTCAAGCCGACCGGCCCCGCCAGCCTGCCGGTGCCGAGCTTTGCCCAGGTTACCGCGCCGGATTTCCAGACATGGCAGGCCAAGCAGGCCGACATGCTGGTTCACGGCTTTGTGCGCGACAATGGTGATGGCAAGCTGACCATCGGTTGCTACCTCTACGACGTCGCGCTGGGGCAGCAATTGCTCAAGAACGCCTGGGTTGTTGGCCCCGCCGAATGGCGGCGGGCGGCGCACAAGTGTTCGGACATGGTCTATTCGCGCCTCTCCGGCGAGAGTCCGTTCTTTGACAGCCGTATCGCCTATATCGCCGAGACCGGTCCCAAGGATCGCCGCATGAAGCGGCTGGCGATCATGGATTCGGACGGGGCGAACCACAAGTTCATCACCACCGGACAGGCGCTCGCACTCACCCCGCGCTATTCGCCCGATTACAAGCGGATCGTCTATCTCTCCTACCTCAACGGCAATCCGCGGATTTACATCTACGATACCGAGCTCGGCACGCAGAAGCTGGTAACGCAGAGCAAGAACCCCACCTTTGCCCCGCGCTGGTCGCCTGATGGCAAGTGGATCCTCTATTCGATGGCGATTGGCGGCAATACCGATGTCTATCGCGTGCCTTCCAGCGGCGGCGAGAGCCAGCGGCTGACCGATTCTCCAGCGATTGATGTCGGCGGATCTTATTCGCCCGATGGAACCAAGATCGTGTTCGAGAGCGACCGATCGGGCAGCCAGCAGGTCTATGTGATGAACGCCGATGGCTCTGACCAAAAGCGCATCAGCTTCTTCGGCGGCCGCGCCGCGACGCCCGAGTGGAGCCCGCGCGGTGACCAGATCGCCTTCACCTACATCGCCGGAGACTTCCACATCGCGGTGATGAGCCCCACCGGCGGCTCGATGCGCCAGCTGACCAATGGCTGGCAGGATGAAGCGCCGACATGGTCGCCCAATGGCCGGATCGTCCAGTTCTTCCGTAACGAGCGCGGATCAGGCCACACCAGCCTTTGGCAGGTTGACCTGACCGGCAAGAACGAGCGCCGCCTGCCCACCCCAGTTGATGCTTCTGATCCAGCTTGGGGCCCGGTTTTGCCATAATAGTTTTTACGAGATAGACTTGCCTTCGAAGGAGATTCCCATGCTGCGTACCTCCCGTACAATCGCTCTGCTGCTGCTCGGAGCCAGTGCTCTGGCTGCCTGCTCGCCCCAGCCGCCTAAGATCCTGCCGCCCGATCCCGGCCCAGTTGCCGCGCCGACGCGCAGCACGACGGTGTCCCAACCTACTGTGCGGGGCCCAGTGCCGGGTAGTCAGGCCGATTTTTCTGCGACCCTGATGGGGCGCGACACGATTTATTTCGATACCGACAAGTTCAATGTCGATAGCACAGACGCTGCCGCACTTCAGGTTCAGGCGCAGTGGCTGATGAAATATCCGACCAAGCGCGCGACGATTGAAGGACACTGCGATGAGCGTGGCACGCGCGATTATAACATTGCGCTCGGTGATCGCCGAGCCAATGCCGCAAAGAACTACTTGATCAGCCTTGGCGTTGACGCTTCGCGCCTGACGACTGTATCTTACGGCAAGGAACGGCCAATTGCGACCGGCTCAACCGAAGAGGCTTGGGCGAAGAATCGCCGTTCGATAACGATTACAATCGATTAATGGCCAGGTTCGGGCTGCGCTCAACGCAGCCCGGGCAGGCCGTGGAGCGTTGGAAGCTTGCCGAGCTCCACCTTTGCAGGCACGCCGAACAGGCTGTGCCCGTCGCTGCTGCTTGCCAGAACACTGGGGCTGAACAGCGCGAAACCGGCCATCAGCAAGATCGAAAGGGCTGAAGAAAGGGCAAGATTGCGGCTCATGACGGCATTTCCATGTTTTGCTAACCATAGTTAATATAAGGGTAGCTATCTGATATTGCAATGCACAATATATCGCCTATTGATGAACGCTACGTTGATACGCGCCTGCGATCATATGGCGCTTGTGCAACCCCCCTGTCGCAGCCTATCTGGCCGAGATGAGCCGCGTACGCAGATCGGATAACTGGGGATTCCCTCGCTGGGGCGGCTATGGCGGCAACCGCGAAGCTGTGACCGTGCGCCTCTGCGATCGCGCCGGATGCACGAACCGTGGAGATTGCCCGGCACCCAAAAGCCCGAACAACCCCGATCGCTGGTACTTTTGCCAGAGCCACGCCGCCGAATACAATTCGGGCTGGGACTATTTTGCTGGTCTCGACAAGGAAGAGGCGGCTGAGCGTGAGGCCAGCGAAACCCGCGATAATTCCGGCTACAAGGAAGCCGCGCACTATAGTTGGGGTGGATCGGGCGACGGCACTCGTAGTCGCGACGAAATGCGCGCACTTGAACTGCTCGAATTGGAATCGGATGCCGATTTCGATGCGGTGAAAAAGGCTTGGCGCGCCAAAGCCAAGCTCGTCCATCCCGATCTTCGCCCGGGTGACGAAACCGCTGCAAAGGCATTTCAAGCCCTGCAACTGGCCTATGACGTGCTGCGGCAGGCCGAAGAACGGCGCGAGTGGAAGGGCTGAGGCCATGCGCCAGTTGAGGTTGACACAGTTGACAGTGTGTAAACCTCGTTTTTGAGGCTTAAGCGAATAAAATAAAATCGTTTTTCGGGTGTTGGTGACAAACGCGTAAGCGCGCGAAAATCGCCCGATTTCGTTCCGTCGCTTGCGCTGGGCAGCGGACCGGTCTTGGCTTGATGCCAAGCGCAGGGGGAGACGGAAGGTCATATCGCGCGGTTTATCAGAGCGCGGGGATGTAGGAAAACCCTGCCGGATCAGGCCTTCGCAGGCTCACAGATCAGGAGCGGAATGTCTCGGGTTGTTGAATCCTGATAGGACTGGAACGAGGGATAACTCGCCACCACCAACGGCCATAGCTCGGCTTTTTCCGCAGCTGACGCCTGCCGTGCGCGCATCTTGCGGCTGGTCGAACCGACCGCGATCGCGATGTCGGGGTGCGCCATGATGTTATGATACCACAGCGGATGCTGCGGCGCTCCGCCAAGAGAGGCAACGATCAGCACCGTGTCACCATTGGGCGTGTACATCACCGGCCGAGCCATGATTCGCCCGGATTTGCGTCCCGTCATCGTTACCAGACAGATTGGCGAGCCCTCCATCGTGTTCCACAGCCGCCCGCCGGACAGACGGTAGATGAGAACGTTGGCCTTCGTGATCGCCTTGAGTAACCATTTGGGCGGGAGGGGGATGGGCTTGGTCATGCGGTCTAGTTCCTGTTTATGATGCAGCGTTTGGGTCAAGCTAACCCGGTTTGCGTGCGAGCCTCAACCCTTCCCGGCCAATAGGCTGTCCAGAGCCAGCATGGCACGAACCAATTTTGCTTAGGGTCAGGACCTGTTAAATTGCTTGCATGATGCGTTGAGGATTGATTCAATGGCGGCACCAGGAGGTGGTGTTGATGGACGACCTGTTTTTGCTGAGCAAGGCGCAGATGCGCCGGATTGAGCCATTTTTCCCGCTGTCGCACGGTA
>CANGBE010000098.1 GCA_947451875.1 Sphingomonadaceae bacterium
AACGGAATCGATGTTGAACGCCGCCACAATCGTTTTGAGCGGGATGGGCGGGTTTTCAGCAAAGGCCTGAGCACCCAAAAGACCGATTTCCTCACCCGTCGTTGCCAGAAAATAAACATCGCGATCAGGCTGCGGTAGCCGTGATATCCGGCGGGCAACCTCAGTTAAAACTGCAAGCCCGCTGGCATTATCGATCGCCCCGTTGCAAATCAGGTGTTCCGCCGGTGGCAAGGCGCAAGTGCCAAAGTGATCCCAATGCGCGAGGTAAAGGATTGCCCCGGCTTCCGGGCGCTTTCCTTCGATTTTACCGATCAGGTTGTGCGTCCGGATCGTCGTTTCACGCGTGGTGGCCTCAAGTGTGGCCGAAAGGTCGATCGCATGGGGCGCAAATCCAGCACTTTTGGCCTCAGACTCCAAAGCGGCAAGCCCTTGCGTGCTTCCAACCAAAAGCTGCGAAAATGCGCTAGCAGTGACAAAGCCCTCAAGGTCGCCGCCAATCAGATCACTGCCCAAGGCATAACCATTCCGCTTCCGGCGGGCCGTGACCTCGGCAATCGTGCGATCCCCATCAAGCACGGTCAACACCGCCCCTGCCCCCGCTTTCAGAAGCGCATTCTGGCGCGAGCCATCGTCAACTGCGCCAGCTAGGAGCACCGCCACCCGCCCAGCGAGTTCGTTGCGACTGAGGATGACCTGCCCGCTCCCAACAAACAACAGCGGTGCATTTTCCACAAGGCTGCGCTTGCCCGAAGTCAGCATCAGCACATCGGACGCAGGCAGGGTCAGCCGTTTGCCTTTACGCATGAAAATAGCAGTCGATGCAGCAGGCTCTCGGGCGACCAAAGTAACTGGCGCGAACCAATCATGACCGGGATCGTTGGTTCCGGATACCAACCCGGCATCAAACCACTGCTTGGCGAGGTAGCGCAGCGTCTTTGCCTCACCGTCGGTACCGGGTTCGCGCCCGCCGAAATCATCACTGGCCAGCGTCGCGATATGGGCGGAAAGCGAATTTTCCAGCACCTTGTCTCGCTTGGGCGCAGCAAGTGCCGGATTATTGAGAGACAACTGGGCACAAAGCAACGCAGCGCAGGTAAGCGCCAACCAACGGTTCGTCGTGCCTGACAATCGCTTCATCGCAGCGCCTTTAGATACCCCGCGCGGTCACTGGGCAAGTCCCTATGCCCGAATTTCCGATTATGTTGCTGATTGGTAACGGTGGGCAGGCGTCTGCGCCGTCACTCCGCTGTCCAGCCGCCATCCATCGACATATTCGCGCCGTTGATCTGCGCAGCCGCATCGCTGCACAGGAACAGGGCCATGGCGGCAACGTCTGAAGGTTGAACAAATTTGCGCGTCGGCTGGCGCACCAGCATCACGTCCTCGATCACCTGTTCGCGCGTCATGCCGCGTGCCGCCATTGTGTCTGGAATCTGGTTTTCAACCAAGGGCGTCCAGACGTAACCCGGGCTGATACAGTTAGCCGTAATGCTGTCACGCGCCAGTTCCAGAGCCACCGTCTTGGTCAGGCCTGCCAGCCCGTGCTTTGCCGCGACATATGCGGCTTTGAACGGCGACGCGGTGAGCGAATGGGCGCTCGCCACCTGGATGATCCGCCCCCAACCTGCGCGCTTCATATAGGGAACGGCAAGGCGGGTGGTATCGAAGGCCGCGGTCAGGTTGAGCGCGATGATCTGGTCCCACTTCTCAACCGGAAAGGACTCGATCGGCGCGACGTGCTGCATACCGGCATTGTTGACGAGGATGTCGACATCCCCGGCCCCAGCCATCAGCGCCTCAACCCCTTCGCGCTGCGAAAGGTCGCCGGGCACATGGATCGCGCCGAGTTCTGCACAAAGCTCGGCAATAGCGGCAGATTCGCCAAAACCGGAAAGGACCACCTGCGCTCCTTCGCCATGCAAAGCCCGCGCCACGGCAAGGCCGATCCCCGAGGTCGAACCGGTAACCAATGCGCGCTTTCCCTGAAGAAACATGATCGACTCCGGCAATTCGTTTTGACAGAAGTATGCTTTCGCTGCGCAGGGTCGTACTGTCCATTGGTACAGGCAGGGAGTTGGTGATGCGCCTTGATCAATTCGATCCAAATGAGGTGAATGTTGACGATCAGCGCGGCCAGTCCGGCGTCAGTGGCGGCTTTCAGTTACCATTAGGCGGCGGAAAACTGGGCATTGGCACGATAGTGCTGATCCTGATCGCCGTATTCGTTTTTAAGGTCGATCCCAGCCAGATGCTCGGGCAGCTGCAGGGCAGCGCTGGCGGCCCCTTGCCCGGCCAGCAGGAGCAGCAGGTGCAAGGTGGCAGCACTGCGGCTGAGAGCTGCAAGATAGACAAGGCCAGCCTGGAATCATGCAATGCGCTGTCATCGCTCAACAAGACCTGGAGGCCACTGTTCAAGGGATCGAACTTCGAATTCAAACGCCCGACACTGCATTTTTATTCGCAGCAGGGCCGTTCGGGCTGCGGAGCCGCTCAATCTGCGATGGGGCCGTTCTATTGCCCGACCGATCAGGGCATCTATCTCGACACCGACTTTTATCGCCAGATGGAGCAGGAACTTGGCGCGGACGGCCAGTTCGCCCGGGATTACGTTATCGCCCATGAATATGGCCATCACATCCAGAACCTGCTCGGCACATCGGATCAGGTCCGTAATCTGCAGGAGCGCAATCCGGACGAGGCCAACAAGCTCTCAGTCCGTCTTGAACTGCAGGCCGATTGCTATGCCGGGGTATGGGCTGCACGGAACAAAGATAGGCTTGAACCCGGCGATATGGAAAGCGGTCTGAACGCCGCACACCAAATTGGCGATGACACCCTGATGAAGAACGCCGGGCAGCGTCCAGTTGAAGCCTCCTTCACCCATGGTTCGAGCGCGCAGCGCATGGCGTGGCTGAAAAAAGGGCTTGAATCCGGGAACGAAGATACCTGCGACACGTTTGCGGATCTGAAGAGGTGAATTGATGAACCGCTTAACCTTGATCCTCACAGCCACTACCCTGATAGCCAGCCCCACATGGGCTGAAGATAAGGCTAAGCCCGCCACGCCGGAAAAGGCGGTGATCCAGCAGGATGTGAGCGCCATGGATGTCGCTTCAACGCCAATCAACGATCTCAACATTAAGAAGTCGGAGATCCCGCCACTTTTGATATTTGCTCAGGACAAGCCCTATGACCTTGCCGGGCTGAATTCCTGCGAAAACCTCTCGGCCGCAATCATCGAGATCGACAAAGTAGTAGGCGACGATATCGACCTCGCTGCCGCCGCCAACTCCAACATGCAGGCGGGCCGTGTGGCGCAATCAGTGATCGGGGCGTTCATTCCCTTCCGCGGCGTGATCCGCGAAGTGTCTGGTGCCAGCGCGCAGGACCGCAGGATGCGTGCGGCAATTCTGGCGGGCAATGCCCGGCGGGGGTTCCTGAAGGGCGTGGGTCTCCAGCGGGGCTGCGCCTACCCCGCCCGTCCGGCTTCGATGCAGGATGCCGCGCGCGTTCTCGCCGGACAAGCAGCGGCCGACCCCAAGAACAAAGACAAGCAGGAAGCCGCCGCTCGTGCAGCCGAAGCTGCCAAACCAGCGGAGGCTGCTACGGTGGCCAAAACGTCACGCAAGCGACGTCGGCGCTAAGGAGACAGGAATGCGCCTGACAGATTGCCATAACATCGCCGATTTTCGCGCGCTCGCCCGCCGCCGCTTGCCCTGGCCGGTGTTCGATTACATCGATGGTGCCGCCGATGACGAGCTGACCAAGGCGCGCAATACCGAGGCCTTCAGCAGCTGCGATCTGGTGCCTGAGGTGTTGGCCGGGGTGGCCGAAATCGACACCTCGTTGACTGTCCTTGGCCGCAAAAGCGCCTTACCGCTGATACTCTCGCCCACTGCTCTGCAGCGCGTGTTTCATTGGCAGGGCGAACGCGCTGTTGCAGCTGCAGCGGAGAAATTCGGCCTGTGGTTCGGCATTTCCAGTCTCGCCACAGTGTCGATCGAAGAAGTTGGCGCGATGGGGACTAACCCCAAGATGTTCCAGCTCTATGTCCACAAGGACAAGGGGCTGAACACATCGATGATCGAGCGCTGCAAGGAAGCAAAGTTCGATTGCCTAACGCTGACGGTCGATACCATCGTCGGCGGTAAGCGTGAGCGGTGCCTGCGCAGCGGATTTTCATCACCGCCAAAGTTCACGCCCTCGTCACTCCTGTCCTACGCGGTTCGGCCGCGCTGGGCATTGGATTACTTGCTGCGCGAAAAGATTCGCCTGCCCAACCTTGACACCCATGTCAGCGCGGGCACCAGCCAGTCGATCTCGATCCAGGGCTATTTCACCGATATGCTCGACCAAACGCTGGACTGGGATATGGCGGCGCGGATCCGGCAGGATTGGGGTGGCACGTTCTGCCTCAAGGGCGTGATGAGCGCCAAAGATGCCCGCCGCGCAGTGGAAATTGGCGCCAATGCGATTATGATCTCCAACCACGGCGGCCGCCAACTCGACGGCAGCCGCGCGCCGTTCGACCAGCTTCGCGAGATCGTTGATGCGGTGGGCGGCGAAATCGAGATCATCTGCGATGGCGGCGTGCGGCGCGGCACCCATGTGCTGAAAAGCCTCGCCGCCGGAGCAACCTGCGCCAGCGGCGGGCGGCTTTACCTCTATGCGCTGGCGGCTGCTGGCCACGCTGGTGTGGAGCGGGCCATCAACATCCTGCAGGAAGAGATTGTCCGCGACATGAAGCTGATGGGGGTCACCCGGTTGGACCAGCTTACCCCCGATCGGCTGAGGTGGCGCTAAACCGCCTCTTCCTTCCGCCCCACCGCACTCCAATCAACGTTGCGGGTGGTGTACATCACCCCGGCGAGCGCCACGAACAGCAGCACCGAACCGATCACCAGCGACCAAGCCTCAAGGTTGAGCAGGACGAACAGCAGGGCATAGAGCCCGACCAGCAGCGCCCCGACAAAGCGTCCGCGCTTCCAGCTTTTCAGCACCGCCGCGCTGTAGGCCGAGAGCAGGCCAATGATCGCCGCAGCGGCAACGATATAGCTACCGGTGAAGCCAATCACCTCAGCAAAGGCGAGCAGCAGCACGAAGAACAGCACCAGTCCCGCGCCGGTCAGCAGATATTCCGCCGCCGCCACCCGCGCCCCGCCGACCACGTCGAACAGCAGGAAGGCAAGGAAGGTGAAGCCGATGAACAGAAAGCCATACTTCACTGCGCGATCGACCTTGGAATAGAGGTTCACCGGTTCGATCAGATCGACGCTGATCGCTAGGCTTTGGCCGGTGATGTTTTCGGAAGCACCGCCTGCGGCGATATTGCCTGCGCTGCCATCCGGGGCCTTTTGTTCGTAAATTTGCGACGCAACATTCGTGCTACTTCCAAGAACAGGCGCACCATAGTCCTCCAAGCCCACCGGCGGCTGGCCAAGTGCCAGCTTGTCGACCTGGTAATGCGCGGTAAAGCCCTTGTCGCTCACCTCACGCTTTTCAGGCAGGAACGCCCCGTTAAAGCTCGGGCTGGCCCAGCTTGAAGTGACATCCCATGTTGTAGAACCACCACGCGGCACAAGGCTGCCCGCCGCGCTGCGCACCTTTTCGACGAAGGGCCGATAGAATTGCCGGTCAGAGAAGTTGGTCGGCATACCGTGGTGAAACTGCTGCGGTTCCAGCCCGCAATCGAGATCGACGTAATCGACAAGGCCGCCATCACATATCTGCGCCAACACTTCGCGTGCGGTGTCAGTATCATAGCCGCCCGGCACTTGCTCGTCGCAGTTGAGGCGAATGCCCACCGCCAGCTTACCCTCAGAGCCTTCCCGCGCGGCCTGAAGCATTTCGATCAGGAACCGCATGCGGTTGTCGAGCGAGCCGCCGTACTCGTCCGTCCGCTCGTTGAAATAGGGCGAGAGGAACTGTTCGATCATCGTCGCATGGCTTGCGTGGAGCATAATGCCGTCGAACCCGGCCTCCATCAGATGCCGCGCAGACTGGC